>DXIU01000081.1 GCA_019112765.1 Candidatus Mediterraneibacter norwichensis
CCCTTTTAAATATCCTGCAGCGGTCTCCATGGAACTGACATCCGGTGAGGGGAAGATGTGAGCTGTATATGCGTTTGTAAAGATATTGTAGACAGGCGACGTACAGATCCGGTATTCGTATGTGCGCGACCGTGCATTCAGATCGGCGCGGAATCGTTCCGGCGCGGTATTGCAGTGAAGAATGCGGATATCCATGGGAAGGTAATGATCCAGATTCCGATGCAGTATTTCCATATCGGAAAATGAATCAGAGACAAAGCTTACAGTCTGCTCCAGCGCGTGTACTCCGGGCTCCGTCCTGGCGCCTGCATAGAGCGTGACCGGACTGCCGCTCAGTTTTTCCAGAACAGAGGATAATCTGTATGAAATTGTTTTGTGATAACCGTCCTTTTCCGGGCGCTGCCAGCCCAGATAACGGGTTCCGTCGTATTGGAGGGTGAGTTTGATATTTGACATGTCTGCCTCGCTTTGTAAAAATTTTTCCAGATTATTGTAAATGATGGAGGGTGAGTTGGCAAGGAAATACTATAGAGCCGATCTTTGATGGTTCCTTTTTGTTGACTGCTTGCAAAAAACAGCTATAATTATAATTAGAATCATGCAAGGCAAGCGGATCCTCGCAATCTGCTGCGCTGTTTGCTTATAACCGAACAGCTAGCTGTTTCACTGTTTCTCAGAAGGGGCGTGTATCTCTCCTGAAAATGGAAGGTCTTTATTCTCTGCTATTGCTCTGCGCAATAGAAACAGGGAATTTCCCGGAGTTATCGGTAATAAAAAGAAGGAGATTATGTTATGAATATAAGGAGATTAACAAAATGTCTGATCGGAGCGTGCGCTCTGTCTTTGGCGGTTTTACAGCCTCTGGATGTGCTCCCGACAAATTCGCCCCTTAACACGGTTATTGAGGCGGAAGCGGCCACATCAACGAAGCCGGGAAAGGTTACTTTAAAAAGCATCAAGGCAACAGGTTATAATAAAATCCGCATTAACTGGAAGAAAACTACCGGGGCGACTCATTACCGGATTTATTATAAGACGCCCGGCGGCAAATGGAAGCTGATTAAAACCGTGGCTTCCAGTGTGACCAGCTACACCCACACATCCTCGAAAAAATATCCTATTAAATGCGGGCAGAAGTATACCTATACCGTAAAGGCATACAACAGCAAGTCAAAGAAGTCCGGCAGCTACAACACGAAAGGGCTGACTGCGCGAACCATTCCCACTACCGTGTCTCTGCAGAAAATTAAACGGAATACCAACAATACGGTTACGGTATCGTGGAAGAAAGCCTACGGCGGTAATTACTATCGAGTATACCGCAAAACGTCCGGCTCAGGCTGGAAGCTGCTCAAAATGGTAAAATCTTCCACTTTATCTTACACGGATAAGAATCCTGTCAAAGGCAAGAAGAATATCTATACCGTAAAGATGTACAACAGTACGACCAAAACATCGGGAAAATATAACACTTCCGGAATCTCGGTCAGTGTACCGGCTGCAGCCGTAGTAAAACCGGGCAAGCCGGTGCTTACCAGTATTTCGGCGTCCGCTTCCGATAAAGTTACCATAAAATGGAAGAAGGCTTCCAATGCTACCGATTACCGCATTTACTATAAAGAACCAGGCGGAAAATGGAAACGGATAGCTACGGTCAAGTCAAGCGTAACCAGCTATACCCACACTTCCTCCGACGAGTATCCTATCCAGGCCGGAAAGGAGTACATCTATACTGTGAGGGCTTATAACAGCAATACCAAGACACTGGGAAGCTATGACACCAAAGGGCTGTCGGTAACCGTTCCGAAGCCCGTAGAGGAACCGCGCTGGATTTTTGACGACGGGGCAAACGGCGCGCTGACCGCCCGCAACCGGAAAATTTACACAAAGGTGACCATTGCCACAGCTTCCGGCGGTTATCTGATCGCGGCTCCGGACGAGGGTATCAACTGGGATCGTGATCTGGTACACTGGTATGACTGGAAATGCAATGATACCGATGCCGTTCACGTAGGAGGCTGGGAGTCCTGGGAAGGCGATGTAGACGGGGTAATGCCCGGCAAAGACAGCATGCTTTACTGGGGATACTACTGTAAGAGGTCAGAAGCGGACCGGTCTCTGTCTTTCTATGACTGGTTCCACAAATATTTTGACCAGCAATGGCATTGGGAACTGGCCGATCCCTACGCTGCAGAAAGCATCAAACGCCTGAATGTCAATGACGGAGAGGTGTTCAGCGGAATCATTTTATCCGAGGAAGAAGCACTGGGCCATTATCGGAAATATGGGTATCCGTCGGTTACAATTTCCGATCTGACCGAGCCGCCGGTAAAAGGCGCGCAACTTGTAATCCTTTATGATGACGGAACAGTGGTTCCGTATGAGAAAGGTATTATCGTTTCCTATGATGTCTACGGCGGAACCGGACAATGGGCAGACTATTTCCCGGACAAAGACGGGCACGGCGTCGGGCGGCCTATATGGGGCGTGTACGAGTAAGGATAATTTAAGATCCAAAATCACGTTTGAATTGAATATGACACTGCAGAAGCGGCGTTCTCTGATCCTCTTGTGGGAAAATAGAACGCCGCTTTTTGCGCTCAAAATCAGGAAGAAGGCGATGTCGGAACGTACTATTTCCCGGAGCGCGACATTTTACTGTGAGTTTGCCAACCCCGCCGTTGAGTGAGATGCGACTTGTTTTCAGCTGTATCAATTGTTACAATAGAGAAGACGTCAGAGAAAACGTTCTGCTTTGCCGGGAGAAACGGCAGGGGTAACAATATAAGTGAAAATATATCAGGTTAGGAGGATATTATGATCGAAGAAAGAAAAGTGTCAGAATCACAGGTGGAGATCGTTCGTATGGTGCGGCCGAATCATCTGAATTCAGCGGGAAGGCTGTTCGGAGGCATGCTTATGCAGTGGCTTGATGAAGCTGCCGGTATGGTGGCGATGCGCCATACACGCTCTAATGTGATCACTGCGTCGGTAGATAATCTGCGGTTTATCCATGGAGCATATAACGGAGAGATGGTGGTCATTATAGGAAAAGTGACTTATGTGGGAAATACCTCTCTTGAGGTAAGACTGGATACCTATGTGGAACATATTGAAGACGGTATGCGCCATCCCATCAACCGGGCGTATTTTACAATGGTCTCGATGGATGAAAACGACAGACCCAAACCTGCTCCGAAGCTGATTCTTGAGACTGAAGCAGAGAAGGCGGAGTGGGAAGCGGCGAAGAAGCGAAGAGAGATGAGGATGAAAAGGAAAGAGGAAGGGTTTTGAAATTCTAATTTTCCATACTAGCAAAGTATCCGCCGGGAGACAGGTATTGCTAGCGCACCCGCTTTCGCTCGGGCCGTAACGCAGCGGTACATAGGAGCGCAAAAGTTGCGCTCCAAGTGCCGGCGTTACTCTACGGTGCGTACACAATACCTGTCTCCCGGCTGCTTTCTTTCCTAGCCCGAAAAACAAATTTAAACGGAAGGATCAAAATCGGACCTTATATCATCGGCATTCAGTCCGACAAATTAGAATTTTTATTTCTGATGCTTTCTGAATATGGAACTGGTCATCCTTACAGTTCTGTCTATCTGTTCCTGTTCTTCTTTACTTTTTCCTTTTTTGATAATTTCCAGAATAAGGCTTACTTCATCCGGAGAAAACTGGATTCCCTGTTTGTTGGCGCTTGTGATCAGGGCCAGCATGACAGGGGCAAGATCGCGTCCGGACTTTCCTGAAGTCCGTTCAGCTGCCATCCGGATCAGTTCCAGCTTCGCCGGATCCATATTCTTCATTGCCGGATTGTTCATCCATTCGTTGTCCATCTTCTTCATCTCCTTTCTTAACGCTGTCCGAGGCCTGGGAAAATATATCGCTGTACATTCGGAACATTTCTTGCTGCTCTGGCGGAAGCATGCCGGTGAGCAGCTCCATTGGATCAAAGTCCGAGCTGTTTCCCTCTGATTTTTCCTGTGCAGTCTGCATCATTTCCATGACAGACATCATTTCCCTTATATTTATGATCATATCAAGCATAGAGGCTTCTCGCGGTTTCAGGTATGGCCTGAAACTATTTAATATATCTATGGGAGAAAGTGAGTCATTACCTGAGGTCATCTGAGCCTGCAGGCCGCTGCTTCGTCCGTGGAAGAGCCGGAGTGCTTCCCGTAGTTCTATAAATTTGACCATGCCTGCCAGCGTCTGCCGCCCTGATGCAGGGGTATAGGGAATGAGCAGCTTGATTATCTGTAGTTCCGGTGTGGTGACAAGTTCATCGAAAGGTGTCATTAATCCGGGTATATCTTTATCCATTCCAAAGATACTCCTGCACATAGCGTTGTAAATATATATGTTGCTTTGGATAGAAATATGAATATTGGAAAAGCTTATAGATAAAAAAGGCGGTGATCTTTTCGGTACAGTTTTGTCAAGAAAACATAGGATTCATAAAATAATATTAGTAACAGTTCCGTGAATTGAGCGTCGATATATGAAGGAAACAGCAGCACAGCTAAAGCGGGCATTTCGTGTGGTTTTCCTGATGGTTAGAGCTGAACTGTTGCAAGTTAAGAAACAAAAAGAAAGGAAGGAACAGATATGACAAGAAAACTGATCATTGACGGAAATGCGGTTTACGAGATTGATGAAGACTGCATGTTGAAAAATCGTGTAGAAAAAGATGCCCAGGAAAAAGAGAAAAAAGAAAACAATGTTGGATGCAAATACAGACAGAAGAGTGATCAGGAGGGTACGGCCGGGTATGGCAGACTAAATTAAGTATGTAAAAACACTATAGTTCAGCCGTGCTTTTCTGCCGGCTGAACTGTTTCCCAAAAATGAACGCCTGCCCCGTATGGAGCAGGCGTCGTTAGGTTTAAGACTTATTTACGGGGTGTTTATTCTGTCAGATCAGCATCCGCAGCCGTTGTTGCCGAATCCGCCACAGCAGCAGAGAAGCAGGATAATCCACAGGCAGCTGTCGTTTCCGCAGCCGTTTCCGCCGAATCCGTTTCCGCCACAGCCGCCGCAGCAGCAAAGCAGAAGAATGATCCACAGGCATGAAGACATTCCGTTACCGTTGTCGCATCCACATCC
>DXIU01000082.1 GCA_019112765.1 Candidatus Mediterraneibacter norwichensis
GCCTGCTGATCCGGCATGACGGACAGACATTGACCAGAAACTTTATTCTGGATGAGTTGTGGGACGGGCATGGGAATTTCGTGGACGACAATACGTTGTCTGTCTATATCCGCCGTCTGAGGGAGAAGATCGAGGAGCAGCCTTCACGTCCGGTGCATCTTCTGACTGTGAGGGGGATGGGTTACCGATGGGAGGGCGAGCAATGAAACTGATGTATGATAAAGAAAACCGCATATATCTGACTTTGATCGGACTGTTCTGTCTGGGGCTGATAGTATCCTGCATAGTTGTGGGGATCCTGCAGGGCCCGGTTGTAAGGAACAGTCTTTTTGAATGGGAGAAAACGACAGCATCTTCACTATTGGAGAAGGGAGTGGATGCAGGTACGGTAGCAGAAGCATTTAACTCGGAAGTAACCACAGCAGAAGGAGAACGGCTGATAAGTCAGATCGGCCATACAGAGGAAAATATATCGCTCCTGTTCCTGGAGGCCAGAATGGCCGTGCTGCAAACAGGTGCCGGATGTCTGGCTTTCGGAATGATAATGTCGGCGTTGCTCATCTCTGCTTCCGTAACATTTCTCATGAAACGGGAGAAAACCTATGAAAGAGCAATAAAAAAGATTGAAAGATACGCTGAAGGCGACTTTAGTGAACGGCTTACTAAAGGAGGAACAGGCGGGCTGGATCATTTGTTTGTAAAAGTGGATCAGCTTGCCACTGCACTGAGGGCAAAGAGTGAAAGGGAGTCAAAAGCAAAGAATTTCCTGAAAGACACGATAACTGATATTTCCCATCAGCTTAAGACGCCGCTTGCCGCATTGAATATGTATATGGAGATCATATATGGGGAACCGGATCATCCGGAAACTGTGAAGAACTTTGCGGGCAAATCTATCTCTTCACTGGAGCGTATGGAACGGCTGATATATCTTCTTCTGAGAGTCATGCGGCTGGATGCGGGAAGCGTTACGTTCACCCCGGCTCCTGTGAACATCAGAGAGCTGGCAAAGACGGCTGCCGCCGATCTGGAAGCCAGGGCGGAGTCGGAGAAAAAGCAGATTATTTTTGACGGAAATCGGGAGTCTGTGCTGTACTGTGATGAGGAATGGACAAAAGAAGCGCTGTCAAATCTGATCAAAAACGGACTGGATCATACAGAAGCCGGTGGGATCGTAAAGGTATCGTGGCAGCGCTCTCCTGCAATGACAAGGATTTGCGTGGAAGATAACGGAAGCGGGATATTGCCGGAAGATATCCACCATATTTTTAAGCGCTTTTACCGCAGTCAGACATCCAGGGATTCTCAGGGAGTCGGTCTGGGTCTCCCGCTTGCCCGGTCGATCATCGAAGGACAGGGAGGAACTCTGTCTGTTGAGAGTACTCCGGGAGTGGGAACTACATTTACTGTCTCTTTCCTGACGGCGGAGAATATACCGGAGAAGATGACAAAACTGTAAGGAAAGAGTGGTCACAGATTCATCCTGCTGTAAGGAAGAAATGCTATTCTATAACCGGAAAAGGAGGAGAATAGCCATGGAAATATTAAAAGTAGAACATCTCAATAAAACATATGGAGCAGGAGAGGCAAGTGTAGAAGCGCTAAAAGACGTGTCATTTTCTCTCCAAAAAGGAGAATTTGCCGCTGTAGTCGGCGAATCCGGGTCAGGGAAAAGCACGATGCTCAATTGTGTAGGAGGACTGGATACGCCGACTTCCGGGAAGATCTATCTGGACGGGCAGGATCTGTTTGCCATGGCAGAGAGCAGGAGGACTGTATTTCGCAGACAGAATATCGGTTTTGTATTCCAGTCGTTTCAGCTTGTGCCGGAACTTGATGTAGAGCAGAATATTATTTTCCCGCTGCTTCTGGACTATCAGAAGCCGGAACAGAGGAAAGTGGAAGAGGTGCTTGAGGTGCTGGGGCTTGAGGGACGCCGGCATCACCTTCCCGGACAGCTCTCCGGCGGGCAACAGCAGAGAGTGGCGATCGGCCGCGCGCTGATCATGCATCCTATGCTCGTGCTCGCCGACGAACCGACGGGGAATCTTGACTCAAAGAACAGCCGGGATGTGATGGATCTGCTCATGAAAGCATCCCGTTATTACCAGCAGACAATCCTTATGATCACCCACAACGAACAGCTTGCTTCCGGTGTGGACCGGGTACTCCGGGTACAGGACGGACGGCTGACAGATCTGGGAGGTGTGCGCGAATGAAACATTATCTTGATCTGGTAAAAATATCGGCGAAAAAGAGGAAGAGACAGAGCAGGATGACAAGGATCTGCATTGTCCTGGCAGTATTCCTTGTGTCCTCTATCTTCGGCATGGCGGATATGGAGATCCAGAGCCAGATGTATCAGGCAATACAGTCTGACGGCTCCTGGCACGCTGTATTTTTCGGACTCAATGAGGAAAATATACAACTGATCCGGTCGAGGGCAGAGGTGGAGACGGCGTCCCGCTATGCAGCAACGAATTACAGGCTGGATGAGGGATATACGATCGGCGGCAAAGAGACAGTAATCTGCGGGTTTGACGAGACCATGGCAGAATTGATGCCTGATGCCAGGATTGATGATGGAGAATTTCCGTCCGGCAGAAATGAAGCAGCGGTGACAAAAAGTATCCGGACACAGATGAATCTTGAAAAAGGAGATACATTGATACTTCATACGCCTTCCGGAACAGCTCTGGAATTTACAGTCACCGGATTCTGCGATGATACATCCATGCTCACCAGTCAGGACGCGTTCGGAATCTTTGTGAATACGGATACTTATGAAACTTATTTTATGGATGACACGCTGGAAGAGGATTCCCAGCTTTATGTAAAGTTTTCGCCATTCTGCAATATCCAGAGAACAATCAGCGATATCAGGGAACAGTTTCATCTTAATGAGGCATCGGTCGGACAGAATACAAAAGTGCTGACATTGATGTTTCAGACAAACGAACCTTATATGATTCAGCTTTATTTTGTAGCGGCAATCCTTGCAGTTCTTGTATCAGCGGCGGGAATTCTGATGATCTCCAGCAGCCTGAACAGCAATGTGGCCCGGCGGACAAAATTTTTCGGTATGCTCCGATGCCTCGGCGCGGATCAAAAGCAGATCCGGCGTTTTGTAAGACGGGAGGCTCTCGGATGGTGCAAGAGCGCAATCCCGGCAGGATTGATTCTAAGTGTGATCGTTGTATGGGGACTCTGCGCTATACTCCGGCTTTTAAGCCCTACTTATTTTGCTGGAATGCCTGTAGCCGGTATCAGCTGGATCGGACTTGCAGCGGGCGCACTGATTGGCTTTATCACGGTACTTCTGGCAGCACGTACTCCGGCCAAGAAGGCATCGGCGGTGTCTCCTCTGACTGCAGTTTCAGGAAATACCGGCACTGTCAGAGCCGTGAAAAAAGCGGCAAATACCCGTCTGTTCCGCATAGAGACTGCATTGGGAATCCATCATGCCGCAGGCAGCCGGAAGAACTTTATCCTTATGGCAGGATCATTTGCGTTCAGCATTATTCTGTTCCTGAGCTTCAGCCCGGCCATCGACTTTATGAACCATGCGCTGAAACCGCTGCAGCCGTCGGCCCCGGATCTTTCCATTGAGGCCGCGGACAATGGCAACAGCATTTCAAGGGAACTTACCGATACTCTGAAAGAAAATCCGGTGGTAAAAAGAGTGTACGGCAGGAGCTTCTGCGGCGATATACCGGCAAGCGTTTCCGGAGGATCATTTACCGCTTATCTGGTCTCTTACGAGGAGAATCAGTTTCGGTGGGTGGAAGATGACCTGATGAGCGGCTCCTTTACGGAAGCGGTAAATGGAAACGGAGTGCTGGCGGTATACATGGATTCGGATCGGAAGTTCGATCCGGGAGAACAGATGACTCTGGAGCTTCCTGAGAAAACAGAGAAAGTGGA
>DXIU01000083.1 GCA_019112765.1 Candidatus Mediterraneibacter norwichensis
AATGAAGATTTTAAAGACTTTTCCTCTTTTGTAAAGGAAATGAAAGACCGTCATATCCGCCTTATCCCGATTATTGACGCAGGAGTAAAAATCGAAAAGGGATATGATGTATATGAAGAAGGTGTGAAAAACCGCTATTTCTGCCAGCGCGGGGACGGCAGTGATTTTACAGCCGCCGTATGGCCGGGAGATACTCATTTCCCTGACGTGCTCAACCCGGATGCCAGGAAATGGTTCGGAGACAAATACCGTTTTCTGACAGACCAGGGGATTGAAGGCTTCTGGAACGATATGAATGAGCCGGCCATCTTCTACTCCAGTGAAGGTCTGACAGAGGCGAAAGAAATGGCCCGTCAGTTTGCAGAGACCGGCACAGGCAGCTGGGACGGCGGCGAAACCGGGGCGAAAGGGAAAGAGAACGTCGGCGTATGGCAGCTCCGGGACAAACTCCAGAGTCTGGCAAACAGTCCAGAAGATTACGCCAGATTTTATCACAATATCAGCGGGAAGAAAGTCCGTCATGATAAAGTCCACAATCTGTTCGGCTTTAATATGACGCGGGCCGCAGGGGAGGCATTTGAAAGAATTGATCCTGACAGACGATTTCTGATGTTCTCCCGTTCCTCCTATATTGGAATGCACCGTTATGGAGGCATATGGACCGGGGACAACCGTTCCTGGTGGCAGCACATTCTCTTAAATCTTAAGATGATGCCATCCCTTAACATGTGCGGCTTCCTCTATATCGGCGCAGACCTGGGAGGATTTGGCGCAGATACCACAAGAGATCTGGTGCTGCGCCACACGGCCCTGGGAGTATTTACTCCACTGATGCGTAACCATGCCGCATTGGGAACCAGGGAGCAGGAGTGCTATCAGTTTGAGCATATGGAGGATTTCCGCCATATACTCGGCGTAAGATACCGGCTCCTTCCCTATCTGTACAGCGAATATATGAAAGCCGCGCTTACAGATGATATGTACTTCAAGCCGCTGGCATTCGTCTATCCGGAAGATAAAATGGCCGTCCGCATTGAAGATCAGCTGATGATCGGAAATGAAATTATGATCGCGCCGGTTTACGAGCAGAACGCGAAAGGCCGCTATGTCTGTCTGCCGGAAACAATGAAGTTCATAAAATTTCTCCCGGACGGCACAATCTGCGAAGAGGTGCTGGAAAAAGGAATTCACTATGTAGAAATCGCGCTCAATGAAGTTCCGCTCTTTATCCGTTCCGGCAAATGTATTCCGGTGGCAGAGCCTGCCGAATATGTGGATGCAGTAGATACCGGGCATCTGAAGCTCCTCGGTTTCGAAGGCGCGGAATATGTGCTCTACGACGATGACGGAATCCACAAAGATTTCGATATGGAAAAGAACTGCCGGGTTCTCAGATACTAAAAGGTATTGAAAACCGAAGCAGGAACCGCTGTCCGGCAAATGTCCGCCCATGCATGGCGGTCGCCTGCCGGTCGCATCGCGCAGAAACGGGAAAGCATCGCAGCAGGACGCTTTCCCGTTTTTTATTTCTTATAATATTTTTTTGTTTCTTTTGCGACTTTTTCATTTGTATTCTTCTGGTATTGTCTTTCACAATTACCCCAGTCGTTTCTTCTTTTTCAGCACGAGTCCTGCTGCCGCTCCCGAGCCGATCAGTGCGGCAAGCGCGGCATACGGTGTTCCTGCGTCATCTCCGGTCTTCGGCGCTCCTGCCGCTCTGCCTTCCCCGCCATTTTCCTGATCCTTATCATTCCCGGCACTGTCATCTGAGGAATCTTCTCCGTCCGCATTGTTTCCGCCGCCCGCCGGATTTTCATTCTCCGGACGGCTGTCCTCATCCGAAGCGCCGCCATCCTCTGACGGACCGTCGCCCTTATCCGGGTCTTCCGGCTGTTCCGGGTCCTCTTCCGCATCAGCGGTAATATAATTTCCGTCGGCATCCTGCGCAAGTCCTGCCTCTTCCGCCCCTGTAATTGTTACTGTATTGCCGTTATTTCTGTCCTCTTCATCCACATAGATGACGTTCTGTCCTTCTCCCGCCGCATTTACCTGAGAACCGTCCTCAAAAATCACACCGGCATCTCCATTTGTTGTATCCACGTTAATGCCGCCCCATGAGTTCTCACCCAGCAGCAGATTCAGCGTTCCGGATATTCTCGCGGTTCCGCCGTTGACAAGCATAGCCGCGCCGCCCGCTGTCTGTGTGTTGTCCAGTGTAACATTGTTAAGAATTGTTTCTGTTTTATAAATATGAAGAGCTGATTTATTGGCCGCTGCCGTTCGGATGGTAATTCCGTTCAGTTCAACTCCGTCTGCTGTTACGGTCACTACATTCTCTCTGCCTAATGCATCAGAACCGTTAATCGCAAATCCATCCGAAGCGCCGCTTACGGTCATCCCTTCGCTGAGCATAAGTGGCGCTGTCAATGTAACATCCTTGTGCAGTTCGATTCGTGATACATCCGCTCCTGCCGCTGTTTTTGCCGCGACAAACTGAGCCAGATTGGAATCCGCCACATAAGCGGTCTGCTGATTGCTTCCGCCGCCGTCTTTCTCGGTCACTACAACTGTAAGACTGACTCCGGATACAGACGCGCTTTCTCCCTCCCGGCAGATTACCGACTGGGCGTCCGCAGCCGTCGTTACATTTAAGTCTGCTCCGGAGAAATCAGCTTTCGCGCTGTCCACATTGATTCCATACCAGGAACTGTTTCCCAGAGTCAGACGGATATCCCCGGAAAACACAGCGTCCGCCCCGCTGCTGATAATAATCGGCGCGCCTCCCGCCGCACTGCTGTGATCAATGGTCAGGCCGTTTACCGTAAGAGCCGTCCCATAAGCATGAAGCGCAGACTTGTTTGCCGCCGCTGTCTGAATCGTCACCTGATCCAGCGTAATATTATTTCCCATCAGCGTCACAAGATTTCCTGTCACACTGTCTGTTCCCACAAGTGTTCCGCCTCTGATCACCACATCGCTGGATATGGAGAGGGGACTTGTAAGCTCGATTCTCCGGCCGGTCAGATCTATTTCTCCGCCCCTGGCAATGGCCTCTGTGAGTTCTTCCTGGCTGTCCGGGGTCTCCTGCGTCTCTGTTTTATATTCGTCAGCCGGTGCCGCAAGAGCAATGCCCGGCAGAGCACCTGCCACCATAGCCGCGGTTACCACTACGGCTAAAAATTTTCTTTTCATATATACTCTCCTGTTCTGGTTGTAATTTGAAAAGATTCTCAGGCGCCTGTTTGCAGAATCATTTCACGCCAAGAGTATACTAACCGCTGCAGGAAGAAGTCAATACAGTAAACTTAAAAATATACAGGGAAACTCTGGATGATCTGGAGAAATTTTACACCAGCCCCATACTCCGCAGTATGAACAGCCATCCCGTCAGTGTAAATGCGCTGAACAGAGTCGTCAGCATAACGACGCTGGAGGTAAGCACTCCTTCGTGTCCCATATTCTTTGCCATTACATAACAGCTTACTGTAGTCGCTGAGCTCAGCATGACAAGAATCGCCACCAGCTCTTCTCTCCGGAACCCGAGCCAGACCGCAGGCGGAAGAAAAACCGCCGCGAACACAACCAGCTTCATCACTGCAGCCGTCACAGCCGGCTTTGCCTTTCCAAAGGCCTTCTTCAGATCAAAGCTTGCCCCCATCGCCATCAGTCCCAGGGGAGTTGCCGTTGCTCCGATATCCGACACCGTCTTTTCCAGAATGGAAGGCATGGGCAGCCGTAGGGCGGACCAGAGAAGTCCGGCCGCGATTCCCAGTATAATCGGATTTGTAACAATTCCTTTCAGGGTTGCCGCCCACACTTCCTTATCCAGCTTTTTCCTCTCAGGCCGGAAAAAAGAAAGGACCACAACTGCCATAATATTATAAAGGGGGACGCTTCCGATAATCATCAGAGGCGCCATCCCCGCATCCCCATATATATTCTGAATGAACGCAATTCCCAGAATTGCCGCGCTGCTCCGGTAGGCAGCCTGGATAAATTCCCCCTGAATACTCCTGTCCCGCCAGAGAAAAGACACTGCTGCCGCCAGCGCGATGCTGATCAGCGTTGCAGCGAAACAGAACAGCACAAACTTCATATTCCACACCTGGGAAAAATCCACTGTCGACAGATCTTCAAACAGCAGCGCCGGCAGCGGCACCAGGAATACAAATTTATTCATTTTCGACGCAAATACATCGTCGATCGCTCCCAGTTTCCTGAGCACAAATCCCAGTACCATCAGAAGAAATATGGGAACAGTCGCGTTCAGGCTGAAAATCAGATTTTCCATAACACAGTCATCTTACTCCCCTACAATACATACACGGATCAGATTTGTCCGTCCCGGAATACCCAGAGGGATACCGCCTGTAAATACAACCTTGTCTCCATCTCCCACAATTCCATGGGCCTGTGCCGCTTCAATGGCGCGCAGGCAGAGAATCTCCGAGCTGTACTCCTCCCGGATCTGCAGAGGCAGAATACCCCAGGACAGATTAAGCTGTCTGTATACTTTTTCCGAACTGGAACAGCCCACAATCAGGCACTCCGGACGGTATTTTGAAATCATGCGCGCCGTATTTCCCGTCTTGCTTACAGCCAGAATCGCATTTGCCTTCAGGTCAATGGCTGTCATACAGGTCGCATGGGAAATGGCATTTGTAATATCCGGGTCTTCACTGCGCTCTCTCCTGCGGAAAATTCCGTTATATTCAATATTGCGCTCCATGTGTGCCGCAATTTTCACCATCATTTTAAGAGCCTCCACCGGATACTTTCCCGCAGCGGTCTCGCCGGAAAGCATAATCGCGCTTGTCCCCTGGTAAATGGCATTGGCCACATCCGTTGTCTCAGCGCGGGTCGGTCTGGGATGGATCATCATGGAATCCAGCATCTGTGTTGCTGTAATGACAACTTTTCCGGCCTCATATACTTTCTCGATAATTTTCTGCTGAATAATCGGTACATGTTCCAGGGGGATCTCCACACCCATGTCGCCTCTGGCGATCATAATGCCGTCCGCCTCTTCGATAATCGCGTCAATATTATCCACACCCTGCTGGTTCTCAATCTTTGCAATAATATGGATATCCCTGCCGCCATTATCGTTGAGCAGTTTCCGCATCTCCTTCACATCGTCTGCCGTTCTTGTAAACGATGCTGCCACAAAATCAAAATCCTCCTGAATTCCGAACAGCAGGTCTTCCCGGTCTTTCTGACTGATAAAGGGCATCTTCAGCTCCACGCCCGGTACGTTGACGCCTTTATGGTCCGAAATATCTCCGCCGTTTTTCACGATGCAGACAATATCCTTATCTGAGATCTCCACAACTTCCATACCTACCAGTCCGTCGTCAATCAGGATGGAGTCTCCTGGTTTGACATCTTTATACAGATCTTTATAGGAAATCGTCACCTGCTCCTGTGTTCCTTCCGTCTCATCATTGACAAGAGTAAATTTCTGACCCTCTTCCAGTGTAATTCTATGATCTTTAAAACACCCTATACGGATCTCCGGTCCTTTTGTATCAAGCAGCGCCGCAATCGGACGGTCAAACTGTCTGCGCAGCGTTTTCAGCTTCTCCAGGCGATTTTTCTGTTCCTCATGAGTTCCATGGGAAAAATTAAACCGGGCTACATTCATGCCCTCCCGGATCAGGGCTTCCATGATGCCCTCTTTATCTGTTGCCGGCCCCAGCGTACAAATAATCTTTGTTTTTCTCATAATCTTTCCTTTCCGGATGAATCCTTGCTTTAATCAGGCGGTACACCGCTTTATCTGTGTGAACCACTGAAGTTATTATAGCATTACTGCGGGTTCAATATCCAGAGAGAAATCTCAGGACAGGTATCTTCTTTACGAAAATATAACAGAGCCCCGCCTGTATACAAAAACGATACCGCTTTCATATGCAGGCAGGGCTCCGGATCATGAACAGATTTTTCTGTATGCCGTTACTGCTGAGCTGCTGCTTCATTGACGCATCTGAGCGCGTTCAGACTTCTCGGATAGCCGATATAGGGAAGGCACTGAGAAATAATTTTAATAAGAAACGCTTTGTCATTGCCCACCTTCATATTGCCGGCAGCATGAGACGTGAGCTGGGGCTCACATCCTCCCTGAGCCGCGATAAAGCAGAAGGTAATCATTTCACGCTGTCTGTAATCCAGCCCTGTGCGGGTATAGTAGTCCCCGAAGCAGTTGCCGGACAGCCAGCGGTTGATATGCCGGCTCTCTTCCGGGCCGGATGAAGCAAAGCCTTTCATGCCTTCACCGAAAATGTCCACCTGAGCCTGTTCTCCTTTTTCCACACGATCTGCAGGAGTTGTCGTTGCCTGGCCTTCCAGCGGAAGCGCAATTCCTTTTTCTGTCAGGACTTCATTGACTGCGTCAAAGAACGGGCGTACTCTTCCGATTCCGAGATAAGCACACGCCTGATAGACGATCTCTTTTATCTCCACCGGTGTTACCCCGAGGTTCAGCGCACCCGGAAGCACTTCCCTGAATTCGTCAATTCCCTGACAGCCAAGAAGTGCGGCCAGAATCGCCATCATTCTTGTACGGTCATCCAGGTCATCCTGATTTACTGTTTCATCACAGGAAAAGTTTACAAAAAACTCTGCGAACTCCGGATCTGTGGACGCAAGTCTGAATTCACCATCCGGATACAATCTGTTGAAATATTTTTCTGCTGCTTCTGTCATAACTGATCTTCCTTTCCTTTTCTGATTTGTGGTCCGGACACAGGACAGCGTCTGCTGCCGGTCACTGCTCCGTATTTTCCCCTTCGCTTTTCAGCCATATAAATGAGTCCGGAGAGGGGAATACCCTCTCCGTGATATATAGCATGCTATTTTAATTTTTCATATTCTCCTTCGGAAACCGCCTCGAGCCACTCATTGGATGCGCCTTCAGCCGGCACTTCAATGGCAAGATGCTGGAACCAGGAATCCGGAGCCGCGCCATGCCAGTGTTTTACTTCCGGCGGAATGTTCACAACATCTCCGGCCTTTAATTCCCGTGCCTCTTTGCCCCACTCCTGATAGTAGCCGCGTCCGCCTGTTACAAGCAGGATCTGACCGCCTTTGTGATGGATATGCCAGTTATTGCGGCATCCCGGCTCAAATGTCACGTTGCCGACACCGACTCTCTCTGTAGTAAGCATCTTCAGATAGCTCTGTCCGATAAAGTACTGCGCGAACGCTGTGTTCGGCTCGCCGATTTCAAATACGTTTCCGCCGCCTAAATCCTGTTTCATTTTTTCTGTATCCATGTGTAACGCCTCCCGTTTGAAATACAACTATTATATTTTTGTCTGTATATATTGTATTACCAGCTTAGGTTATAGGCAAATACTTAGTTTACATGGCGGAGTATGCCCGGGAGGTATGATTATCTGATCAGCCTACCCCGAAATCCGTAATCTCATACAGGACCTCAACATCCGGATCATCCAGAAGCCAGCGGTATTCTTCCATAAACCATCTGACCAGCTCTTCATCCCGCCGGATCTGAGTGGAATTATTGTTAAATACATTGACTGTTCCATGCTTAAAATATTTCTTCATGGCGGATATGTCATTCCGGATCATCTCCCTGGTCTGGCCCTGGATCCCCACCATCAGGCAGATCGAGTCAAACAGCTCCGCCACCTCCTGAGGAGTCCGGAAATCCGCATGCTTATTGAGAACCTTTTCCCGGAAATTGTTGTCAAATGTCTCCACGCCGATTTTGTAGGTAACGGGAATTCCGAAAAACTCTCTCATCTCATTCAGCCGTTTCCGGTATATCCAGTGGCTTTCAAAAATCAGTCTGCGGATCTTTTTCTCCCGCACAATTTTCCGTATATCTTCCAGCGTGGCGCGGGGAAGTTCAAAACAGCTTCCCGAATTGATCGCTTCCAGCACGCCCGTTTCCCCGGTAACGCATGAAAGTACCTGACGGTTCTGCTGTACCATCTCTTCCTCGTCTCTGCCGTTGTCTTCGATATAATCGCAGAAAGAGCATTTGCCCCAGGCGCACGGGAATGCCCGCAGAAGCACAATCTCCCTTATGTTTTTCTCCATAATTACACTGTATCGTTCCATCTGTCTACCTTCCTCCCGATATTCTTCGGCGCAGTTCTCCGGATACCAGCGGAAGGATCACGCTCACCGCAAAAATTGAAATACAGCGGTCTGTATAGTCAGTCAGAAACTGTACGGCAAAAATACTCCCGGTAAGCCCCAGAGGCGTCCGGGCAAGCAGCTGCACAATCACCGTTGATCCGGACGATGTCACACCGCCGAACAGCACCGCGTTGATTACCGCGCTCATAACCGTCCCCGGCACAGATACGCCCAGTCCCTTAAGGAAGATCCATCTTCCTTTCACAGGCTTCCCCGCAGATTCGCCATGCAGCAGAATGCCGCTCATTATTCCTGTGATCATCCCCACCGGAGCAAAATAAAGAGAGTAAATATCCACTGTCATTCCCATAAAAATGCCGCTCAGCAGATTGGGAAGCATCCCGAACCAGGGTCCCAGCACGGCGCCCGTCAGAATCGTCCCGATACTGTCCAGATAAACCGGAAGGCGCAGCATAAGCGCGATCTGCCCTCCCACTATATTAATCACGACTGCCATTGCCACAAGGCAGATCTGATATGTATTAATTCTTCCTGATCCTGTCGTCTTCATCTTCATCCTCACTCTCATAATTATCCTGCCGCGGCACACAGCTGTACTGCCTTAAAGCCCTTCCAGGCAGGAAAGTTCCTCCTGTCTCCACTTTGTCCCATCCTCTTTTTTCAGTATCCGTGACAGAAAGAAAGACATGAACCTTTTTGCATCCGTCTCAGTCAGCACATGGCTGTTTGGATTTTTCTTCCAGAAGTTCATGGAATCAACCACCGTCTGGCCCCGGCAGATTCCCTCTGTCTCTACTTCCAGGAAGCTGTCAAATCCGCTGCACATGGACGGGTCAATCAGATAGGCGGCAGCCAGCGGATCATTGATGACACAGCCAATGATTCCCTCGTATTCCCAGTGAAAGTCCATATAGAATCCGGTAATCTTCCGGACAAATCCGCCGGTCTTCTTATCCAGACGCTCCATATAGGATATCAGATTCGGCGTCAGCACAATCTGCCTGGTAACATCCAGGCCCACCATCTCAATCTTCTTTCCCGCTTCTGCAGACAGCTCATAACAGATCTTTGCCGCCTCGGGATCGCACCAGTAATTATACTCTGCCACCGGGGAACAGTTCCCGTGGCTTCTGAAGCTGCCTCCCATTGAGACAAACCTGGAAACCCTTCGGATCAGCTCCGGTCTTTTCTGAAAGAGCCGGGCCAGGTTGGTCAGCGGTCCCAGGGCAAGGATGTCTGTCTCTTCCTTTTCCAGCGTCTCTTCCAGGAACTCCACGGCCGGCTTCTCCGGGAATTCTCCCGGGACATCCGGCAGGAAGCTCTCGCCCAATCCGTCGCTTCCATGGGTATCCATGGCGTCCGCATAGGTTCCTCCAAGGGGGGCCATCTCTCCGATATAAATGGGAACGTCCTGTCTGTCCGCCTGCCGGAGCACCTTTTTCGCATTCCGGGCTCCCCTGTCCGCCGGCACATTTCCGGACACAGTCGTTATCCCTGCGACATCCAGCTCCGGAGAGGCAAGCGCAAGCAGCAGGGCAAGCGCATCGTCAATTCCCGGATCACAGTCAATAATCACTTTCGGCATAAAAAAACCTCCTGATGAAATATGCTTTTTATGGCAAAATCCTCCACAAAAAGGCATACTCCTTCAGAAGATGTCTGTTTAAGCCTAGTTTTTTATACTGGGAGGATTTCGAACCAGTTTATGAAACTTCATGTAGTATATCAGATTGTTTCTCTGAACACAAGGGAATTTTCTATCCAAAACCCTGCACAGAAGCTTTCTCATACATATAGTATACTTTTGCAGGTATAATGACGGCAGCAATTCCGACTATACTTCCCGCAGCCCCGGGCTGCTGCCCCGGCAGATCACCGTTTTCCGGACCCGTATACCGGATTCTCCGGATCATTTCACAGTTTCTTCCTGTATTTTCCATAAATCCGTCACATTTCAGACACAGATCTTTTTTATATTTATTTCAGTATAATCGGAAAACGAAATAATAATTTCTTTGTCTCCAGTCTTTTCAGATATTCATCGCCCAGACAGATCTCTTCTTTCCTGTTCTGACTGCTCTTCTTCCATCCTTTCCCGGCCAGAAGTTCGAACCGTTCCTTCCAGGCATCGCTTTTCAGCGCGCCGTAAAGCACTTCCTTTTTCACTTCATCAAGAATATTCCTGCAGCGGATATGAAGGAGCAGCCTGAACATTTTATCACTGCCCTCCGCCAGCCTGGGAAGATACTGATAATCCTTTGTCTTTTTCAAAAGCCGTTCCGCCATGCCTTCCGCTTCACAGATGATGGAAAGATTCCACAGATTTTTTTCATTGTCCTTTATTTCAATATACTTTGTATAGCGGTTCAGCCCATGCCGGAGCAAGTTCCGGATTTTCCGCGTCCTTTTTTCTCAGTCCGGCTGCCGCCTTTGCCGCCAGCTCTGCCCTGCCGCTCTGGATTATCACTTTATAAAGCGGCACGCCCCTGTCATCCGGTTCATTCCAATCGCATCTGCCGTATTCCAGCACACGCATTGCAAGCTCTCTGGCAGGTCTTGTCTGCAGAGGAAGCAGTTCAAAAAGCAGACGATCTGTAAAAGACGGGGAAAGTTTCCGGATCTTTCTCTTATCCAGCTGATCCAGAATTTCCCGACAGCAAGTCTGGTCTCTGCGTCTCTTGCTCTTCCATAACTCCTGGCGGACATATTTGTAATACTTCTGTAATCCTATATAATTCCCATAGATTCCATAGTACCTGTAATGCCCTGTCAGCTTTTCATTTAACGCTTTGATGGTCTCTGCTATGCTTTCATGCATATGCTCCCATATCCATTTCTTTATGGCTTCACGCTTCATTTTCAGCTTCTTCCTGCTCGTTCTATGCAGTACGCAGTACTTCCCCCAGTGGCTTGTTGCAGTCTCTCCCGGCTGACTTCTCCTTCACACAATTCCGGATTCAGGCAGAAAAACGAAGACTGTACTTCGCCGACTGTTTGTATCTCTAAATCCACTCAGCAGTATCCCCCGGTAATTCCAAAGATTCAGAGCATCCGAACTCCCTGCCCGGAACATCCGCCGCCCTCGCCGCTAAAGCTCCCTGCCTTTTTTGCCTTATGAGGAACTACGAGGGGATTTTCCGGACTGGGAAATGGAAAAACGGGAGGCCGGGGAGTTTTCTGATGCACCTTTCAGAAGAAGGGGACAGGGCATCCGGATGACTCTGGAATGAGTTTAGATAAATAGAAGACTGAGAATCAGCGTCAGGATTGGCGGCGGGCTCTGTCCGAGCGCAGCGAGTTAGCCCTCCGTAAATCCTGCTTTTAGCTGATTCCCAGTCTTCGTTATTTATCTTAACTCATGGAACGGAATCCAGATGCCCTGTCCCCTTCTTCTGAATCCGTCTTCGAAAAACTCCTTCGTCCTCTGCTTTCCTTTTTTACTGCCGGAAGTTCCCTCCGTCAGATCCGAATCTCTTCCATAATTTCCGCAATCATCCGGGCCCGGTTGAAGGGCACCATGAAATAGTATCCGTCGGCGGTATCCCGGAGTTTCTCCGCGATCTCCACTGCAATGCGGACCCCCGCGGCCTGTGCTTCTTCCCGGCTCATATCTTTACGGTACTGTGCGATAATCTCATCCGGAACGTGAATACCCGTGATTTCATTTTTCATGAATACTGCGTTGCGGTAGCTGACCAGAGGCATAATGCCGCAGATGATCTTTGTATCGATTCTGCTTTTTATGTAGCGGATTCTTTCCACATCCTCATCCGAATAGATCGGCTGGGTCAGGAAAAAGGACGCTCCGGCCCGGCATTTTTTCTCCATCCTTCTGATCTCGGCGTCAATATTGGCTCTCCCATAATTCAGGGCTCCGCCATAGGCAATGGGATCTTCCGAGAAATATTCTTTGTTCAGCTGCCGGATATAATTCATCAGAGTAACCGAGTTGTAATCGTAGACAGACTTGATGCTGCCCCGGTCTCCCGACGGAACCGGATCCCCGGTAACAATCAGGAAGTTCCGGATGCCGTTCATATACGCGCCCAGTATTTCAGAGCCGGTTCCGATTGCGTTTCTGTCCCGGCACGCAATATGGGGCATGGTCTCTATCTCCAGCAGATTGGCGATCTTGACCGCGGACATAACGCCTGACGCCCTCATTTTGCCCATGGGGGAATCGGAAAAGGTAATCATCTCCACTCCCGCCTGCTTCAGAACCGCCGCTGCTTCTGTCATCTTCCTGTCATTTCCGTCAAAAGGCGGATCCAGCTCTGCGATAACCGCCTTTTCTCCGGAATAAATCTTCCGGACAAAGGGGTTGTTGTCATAGCGGATCTCCGACTCCGCCCTCTCTTCCGGCCGGTCTTCCAGTCTTTTCGCGGCAGGCCGGTTTCCTACAGTCTGGGCCAGTTTCTTCGTATAGGACGGATTGGTTCCGCAGCATCCGCCGATCATATTTACGCCCAGATCCGCAATCTCTTCCATCGCTTCACAGAAGTACGCGGCATTGTCCCGATAGACCATTCTGTTCTCAATCCGCTCCGCGTAACCGGCGTTCGGCACGGCAGATACAATCATTTTTCCCAGATTCTGCCTTCTCAGAAGCCTGCATAAATGGGATGGCCCGATACCGCAGTTAAACCCGATTCCGTCAATCAGACTGCTTTCTTCAGCAGTCCTGAGAAGTTCTCTCATGCTGATTCCTGTTTTTGTATAGCCATACATATTCACAGAAAAGCTTGCCATGATAAACGCGTCACTGACAGACCGGATCCACTCTGCCGCCGGCAGTATCTGCTCAAAATCCGAAAAGGTTTCAAACCAGATCAGCCTGACTCCGGAATCCAGGTGGGCCTTTGCCATGGTTCTGTATTCTTCAAGAATATCCTCCGCCTCTTTGCCGTCGTCCTGCTCCGGTATGGGGCCGATATCTCCGGCTATATATACCTCTTTTGGGATTTTTCCCGTTTCTTCCGCTTTTTTCTGCTCTTTTCCCACCGCGGACCGGGCGATCCGGCAGGACGCCTGCACATTGTCATAAACCCGCTTCAGCTGCTCTTCTCTGGTTGTATCTCCGGAGAGATCCGCGCAGAGCGTCTTCACATTTGAGGAAAAACTGTTGGTTCTGATAATGTCGGCCCCTGCTTCAATATATTCTCTGTGAATCGCCTCAATTTTCTGAGGCTCTGTCTGGTTGTCAAGTTCCGGGGCTCCCGGGCTGTTTTCGTATTTCTCCCTGTAGTATGTTCCCATTGCTCCGTCTGTAATCAGACACCGGGATCTGAGTATTGTATGAAAGTCCATCTGACCGGTCTCCTTTTCTTTTTGTCTATTGTAATTTTTCCAGCAGGGATGTTCCGATGGTTCCCTCAGGCATGGAAACGCCGAAATTATCCGCTGCTGTAGCGCCGATGACGGCGAATGTATCCGCCTCCGGCAGTTCTCCCCTTCCTTTCATGGACGGGGACCATGCGAGAAACGGCACTTTTTCCCTGGTATGGTCTGTGCCTGTATAAGTGGGATCATTCCCATGGTCCGCGGTGATTATCAGCAGGTCTTCCTCCCTGAGAAGCGGCAGAAGCCTGCCAAGATTCACGTCAAAGCGCTCAATTTCAGCCGCATATCCTTCCGGGTCTCTTCTGTGGCCCCACAGTGCGTCAAAGTCCACCAGATTGACAAAGCACAGCCCGTGGAAATCTTCCTGCGCAAGGGCAATGGTCTGCTCCATACCGTGAACCGAGCTTTTGGATTTATAGCTCCGGGTGATTCCTTCCCCATCGAAAATATCCCGGATCTTCCCCACAGAAATCACGTCCAGACCGGCGCTTTTCAGCGCGTCCAGCGCGGTTTTCCCGAAAGGCTTCAGCGCGTAGTCATGGCGATTGCTGGTGCGCCGGAATTCTCCTTTTTTCTTTCCCACATAAGGGCGGGCAATGACCCGCCCCACACGCCACTCATCCTTCATGGTAATCTGCCGGGCGATCTCACAGCAGCGGTACAGCTCATCCAGGCCAAAAGTCTCTTCGTTGCCGCAGATCTGCAGGACAGAATCCGCGGACGTATATACGATCATATGTCCTGTGGCGATCTCTTCCTCTCCCAGCTCATCCAGGATCTCTGTTCCGCTGGCGCTTTTGTTGCCTATTACCTTATGTCCGGTCTTTTCTTCCAGCTCCCGGATCAGTTCCGGCGGGAATCCGTGCTCCGTAAATGTCTTAAAGGGCTTCTTTACCTCAAGCCCCATCATCTCCCAGTGTCCGGTCATGGTGTCTTTCCCTTTGCTTCTCTCCCGGAGCTTTCCGTAATATCCCAGGCTGTTTTCCACCGGTTCCACCTGCTTCAGCGGTGTAAGATTTGCCATGCCCATCTTCTGAAGATTCGGGATGACAAAGCTGTCCACAGACCGGGAGATATGACCCAGAGTATTTACATCCACATCTCCGAACTCAGGGGAATCCTCCATTGCTCCCACACCAAGAGAGTCCATAACCACTACAAATATTCTCTTATATTTTTCCATATTCAGACCGTCCTTTCCGGGAAGCCTTCTCATCCGGCAGAACAGAAATCTGCAGGCTTTCCTTATTATCTGTATGATAACTTCTGTATAAAAATTATGAAAAACAGGTGATTTTTATATAGATAATAACACAGAACCCGCAGCAGAACCAGCATTAACATTTATGCTGTTATTGATCTGTGCAGGAAATACCCGGAAATCCTGAATGTTCCGTGGCGGCTCGGCGGGAAAGCTGAGCCCACAACCAGCGGTCACGGCTCCATTGATCTGATCGTTCCGGGCTGTCACAAGGCGTCCGGCCTGAAGCGGCTTGCAGAGCGCTGGGGAATTTCTCCGGAGCAGTGCGCTGCCTTCGGGGACGGCGGAAATGATATCGAAATGCTGAACTACTGCGGTTACAGCTACGCAATGGAAAACGCGCCTGACTTCTGTCTGAATAATATCAGAAAGAACCCTGATGCGCTCAGGATTCTTTCTTTTTCTTCCAGGCATACCAGATCATGCTTATTCCCAATATTGATATGAGGATACAGACAGACAGTCCGGTAATGGCGTTCATCTGATTGGTATTCAAGCTATTTTTATCTTGAAATGAGGCAAACATCGCCGCCTGCAGGGTAAGCATGGATACCAGTGCATCCGCAGCGCCTATATTGCGGATCGTGATCAGGATCGGCGACTTCGTTTTTCTTACCTTTACCATATTGACCACTGCCATTGTAATGAACCAGACAGACTGGTTCATGATCCCGATCACACCGTTATACACTGTATATGCCACATTGATCAAAAATGCAGGCAGAGTGGTAAGGATGGTACGAAACGTGTAGTCGGCAAGAAAACGTTCTCCAAGAGGATTCTTTTTTATAACTTCAAGGATTTTCTTTATAACATTCTCCCTCAGATCGTGATAAAAAAACACGCATGAAAGCGTCAGCAGAACAGCTGCCAGGACATACACCACTATTCCGGCAATCCACGGCAGTATCTGTTTTCCTGCCTGTATAATGGATAAAACAGCCGCTGCCGCCGTGCTTATATAAACAAGCAAATGTATCATGAACTTTTTCATTTTTTCAAGCGCTGACCTCCCTCCACATTTTCTCCTTGTTTCCGGTTTGGATTATAAGAATTTTTCACTGGCATCCAGCGGATCACTCCCTTTTGCATCCCCGCTACTCATAAACAGACCTCATGTTCTTATTATTGAAGTATGGGCTCTCATTATTTGAAAAATGTTTGAAAAATGTTTGAAAAATGTTTCAGAATTATTAAAATGCCATCAAAAAAGAACCCTTTCCAGGATTCTTTTCTTATATAAGCATATTAAAAATTCCGGCGTTGCGTGAGCTCCGCTGCGCCTGTTTACGCTTCCGGCTTCAGCGGCCCATAGAAGTAAGAAGCTGTGGCTCCTCCGTCGATCAGGAAATCCGCGCTCCCTTCTCTCCCCACTTTACGGACTCTGCCATGACCCGCTTCTCATTGCAGCGTTTCGCCATCTGGTAAGCGTGCAGCGTATCTCTGATATTCTCCGGCTGAAGAATGTCCAGCTCCAGCAGTTCCTCTGCGGGCGCGCAGGCAAGCTGTTCGTCTTCCTCCGGTGTAAGGGCCGGCATACGATGTCCGGACTGGCTTGAGATTGTCACTCCCACGCCGCCTTCTCTGATCACTTTGCCCACTTCCTCCAGAAGTACCGCTGTACCGTACAGATCTACTTTCAGAATTGCCTCTACGGGCGCCTGGCGGGGAGAAACACCTGCTGCATTTACCAGCATAGTGATATCTCCGGACTCCTGCGCTTTTGCGATCAGATTTTTAATGGACTCCCGGGAAGAGAGATCCATCTCCACGGCGTCTGCATCATATCCGGCGTCATTCATGATCTTCGCGACAGCCTGCGCATTATCCGGATTCTTATCTCCGATCACAATCTTCTTTCCATATCCCATACGGCGGGCAATCGCCATGCCGATCTGCCCCGCGCCTGTTAAAATCATTACATCTTTTTTCATAATGCATCCACCTCTTTCTTTCTGATAACTTTATTGTAAGCTTTCTGCCGAAATCAACAATTCTAATTCCGAATAGTTCTGATAAGTAAAACTGATGCGACCGGCACAGCAGCAAAAAAGGATACCAGAACTTTCATTCATTCTGATATCCTTCTTTATCTGCCTTTCTCTGAAGCATAGATAAATAAGATGTCTGAACCGAGTCGGAGACCTGATACCCCAGACTGTTCAGGATGTCTTTGATCTGATCCAGGGCGGCATCTTTTTTCTCTTCACTTTCTACCAGAATCTCCAGCTCCAGAAAACTGCCCAGCCCGTGCACATCATCCAGACAGGCTGTGATAAAATCTTTCTGCAGCATTGTCCGGTTCTTGATTACTTCCGGTTCCGCGGGAGAATACCCGAGAGCCTGCAGAATCTCCCGGCAGACCGCCCCGTCCTCTACCCCGGTTTCTAATTCTCTGCGGGTCATTGTCTGAGTATCCAGCTTCTTTCCTTTGTAATTGATCTGTGCCTGTTTCTTTCCTGTACGGCAGTCTTTCGTCTCACGGACTCTGAGAGCCGCTCCGTTCGCTCTGATGTCTCCACAGGCATTGTCAAAATATGTATCCCGCTCCTCAATAAAACGCTGTTCTTTAAAACCTGCCTCCAGAATCCTGTTTTTTATCTCTTCCGGATCCGGAATGGGAAGCTTTACTTCAACTTCAATCATATGTCAGTCCCCTTTCAGCTTTGGTTATAAAAGAAGTTTCCGGAGAATTCCCGCAAATTCTTCGATGTAATAGTTCGTCTGGTCTTTCAGCCAGAACACGCAGTAATTTCTCTGAAGCTGCTGTCCGATCCGGACGGTCTCCCTGCGGATATCATCCGCCTCCTCCAGAAGTCCCTTGCTCCGGCTGTAAAAATACTCGCCTGCCGGAGTCAGGGTAAACTTCCGGTTTTCCCTGTGAATCAGCTCCACGCCCAGTTCTTTTTCCAGCGCCCGTATCTGCTGGGATATGGCGGACTGGGATATATAGCACTGCTCCGCCGCCTCAGTAAAGCTGCCGCATTCCACAACAGCAGTAAAATACTTCATCTGTCGAAACAGCAAAGAATCACCCTTTCTTTCATTGACGTTCCATTTCTGTACCAGTTACACTGTACCAGATAACCGCTTATTTCGTCAATGACGCGGGTGATTCTCACTGATCTGCCTTATTCCTCTGTTTGTTTTTCAAATTCCTCTGCCACATCCACAAGCAGCTGTCTGATCGGCAGATGCTGGGGACAGGCTTTCTCACACTTGCCGCATTTGATGCAGTCTGACGCCTTCCCGTTATTTACTGTGTGTACATTATTATAGTAATAATCCGTGTTCCAGTCATGGAAGATTTTCTTGGCATTCATGCAGGCAAACAGATCCGGAATGGAGATCTGTTTCGGACACCCTGCCGTACAGTAGCGGCAGGCCGTACACTGGATCAGATTCTTGGACTGAAAGCTCTCTCTGACTTTGTCGATCGCTTTTTTCTCCGTCTCAGACAGCGGCGTGAAATCTTTCATATAGCTTATATTATCTTCCATCTGCTCCATGCTGCTCATACCGGAAAGTACCATCCGGATCCCGTCAAATCCTGCCGCGAACCGGATCGCGTAGCTTGCCGGGCTGCCTCCGTGAAGTTCATCCAGTACCGCTGCGGCGTCCTCCGGAAGGTTGACAAGATTGCCTCCTTTGACCGGCTCCATTACGATCACCGGCTTGCCGTATTTACAGCAGACTTCATAGCATTTTCTGCTCTCCACTGCCGGATCCTCATAATCCAGATAATTAAACTGGATCTGCACCACTCCTCTGAAACAAAAAATCCGGGGATACTTTCTCCCCGGACAGGTGCTTTTTCCTTTTTGTGCCGGCATCAGCACAGCAAGGGCCGCCATCATATCTGTTTTTCTTTATAAAGCAAGTTCAAATCCGTAACAGCTCTTTTCAAAACCGTATTTCTCATAGAATCTGTGTGCCCGCTCTCTCGGAAATCCGGAATCCAGTATCACAGCCTTACAGCTTTCCCGGCGGGCAAGCTGCAGCGCATGATCCATAAGCGCTCTGCCGTATCCTTTTCCCCGATCCTTTTCATTCGTTATGAGACTGGATATATAGCAGGTTCTGCCGGACATCCAGAATGTGTCAAAATAATCCCCGTGGCAGAAGCCTTTATATTCTCCCTCATCCAGAACAAAGAACGCGAAAGAATTCTCATCCCGGATTACCCGCTCATAAACCCTTCGGATTTCCTCTTTATCGTAGGTATTATATGTCCAGAGCGCCTGTATATAGTGAAACACCGTTTCAAAGTCTTCCATTGCTGCTGTTTTGAACTTCATTTTTTCTCCTTTTCCCATTCTGTTTTTCAAGCAATAACGCGGGCCGTCATATAATATAACGGCCCGCCGATCTTACTTCTTTTTTATTTTCTTTTACATTGCGGCGCGGTAGATCTCTGCGATCTCTTCCTCAGTGAACACCACCGGGTTATTCGCCACGCCTGCCGCGGAGACTTTCATGCAGTTCTCAGCCATCCACGGAATGTCTTTCTCTTCCAGACCCAGATCAGACAGGGTGCAGGTAAGATCCAGATCTTTAAGGAGCATACGGATGGCAGGCGCGCAGTCTTCCGCAGTAATTCCTCCGAAGATTCTCGCAATCTTCGCAAATTTAAAATGATTTCCTTTCTGCGAAGCCTCGATCACTGCCGGAGTAAGCGCTGCCAGTCCCTGTCCGTGAACAATGTCTTTGAGTCCGCTTGCCGGATGTTCCATCCCGTGAGCCAGCGTAACTCCCGCCGTATTGATCACCATACCGCCGATGGTGCTTGCAAGCGTAAGTTTCTCCCACGCTCTTTTGCCGCCCTCGCCCCGGTAAACCTTTACAAGATTATGGGCGATCAGATTCATTGCGTATTCACAGAGCGCGTCTGTAAACGGCTGGGCAATCTTTGAAGTATATGCTTCCATACAATGGCACAGTGCGTCGAATCCCACAGACGCCAGCACTTTTTTCGGCATGGTCATCATACACTCCGGATCTACAATAGATACCTTCGGAACAATTGCATTGCAGCGAAGGGATTTTTTGTCTCCGTTCTCCGGATTGGTGAGAACCGCAAAGCCGTTTCCTTCCGATCCGGTTCCGCATGTAGTGGGGATCAGTACAATCGGCAGGGCTTTATTGCTGGACAGCCGGCCGAAAATATAATCGTTGATATTTCCTGAGTTTACTGCCAGAAAGGCGATTGCCTTCGCGCAGTCCATAACGCTTCCGCCGCCGATGGCAAGGATCACGTCACATCTATGTTCCTTTGCATACGCCGCTCCTTCCTCTGCCGTAGTTGTAAGCGGATTCTGGGTTACTTTGTCAAAGAGCAAATGGGTCATGCCTGCCGCCTCCAGGCTGGCAGATACCCGGTCATAAAGTCCGGACTTCTTTGCGCTGCTTCGTCCTGTAACGATCAGAGCATTCTTTCCGTACGGCTTTGCCAGACTGCCCGCCTGATCCACTTTTCCGCATCCGAACTCAATATTTACCGGAAGATAATAGGAAAACGCCGTATCCGCCTGCGCTTCGGCTGCCCCTTCTCTGCTCTTCGCGACAGAAACAGCCGCTGCCGCAGCGCTCTCTTCTTCTTTCTTCTCCTCGATTTCATCCTCGTCAACAATATCTACCAGAGTAGCAAACTTTTCTTTATATTTCACCTTACAGATGATAAAGAATACAACTCCAAGAAGAGACCATCCGCCGACCATCACCCATTCCTGAGGCACCAGGGAGCACCCGGAATTCGGGATGATATACATAGCCACCATAAAACCTGACATAAGCACTGCAAGAGTACCGACGAGTTTATAATGTTTTACCTTGTACGGTCTTTTCAGATCCGGCTCTTTTGACCGCAGAATGATGAAGGAAAGCGCTACCATGCAGTACGCAAGACAGCATCCGAAGTTTCCCGCATCCACTACCCATACAAGCATCTGTCTTCCGAAGAAAGGCGCAAGTACGGATAATGCTCCGATCAGGTAAAGAGCAACGGTAGGTGTTTTATACTTTGAATGAAGAGTGGCAAATACCTTCGGGATCATGTAGGATTCCGCCATGGAGTACATGGCGCGGCTTCCTCCGATCAGGAAAGAGTTCCAGCTCGTGATGATTCCGCACATTCCTCCGATGATCAGCACCCTTGACATCATCTCGCTGCCAAAGGCTTTCGCCATGGCGTCGGCCGTTACCAGACCTGTCCCCGCCTGTGAAGCCGCGATATCTGACGGGTTCATTACATAGCCTACGCCGAAAATCACAAGGGCGTAAAAGGCAACCGCCAGAAGGATGGAAAGGATCATAATTCCGCCGATCTTTTTCAGCGGAACGCTGATTTCTTCCGCCGCCTGGGGAATTACGTCAAAACCGATAAAGAAAAACGGCGTCAGGGCCGCGACCCCGAATACATTCCGCGCCATCGCCGCTGTAGAGTCTCCGACGAACAGCTGACTCTCTATATTGGACATATCGCCGCTGAACAGGGAAGCCACAACCAGAAGGATTCCCACCACTCCGATAATGACCGTCAGAACGGTCTGCAGAAAAGCGGCGGTCTTCGCGCCTCTTATATTGATATAAGTAATGAATACTGCCACGATCACCGCAACGGCAACCCATGACGCATAAATGTCAAATCCTGCCACTGTATACAGATACCCCTGCAGGAAATCCGGATAAATATATGTAATAATCGTAGGAAGCGCGCACGCCTCAAAACATACAACGCTGACATACCCCAGGACAATGGCCCATGTACAGATATAAGAACCAATCGGCCCCATGGCACGGAAGCTGAAGACATGTTCCCCGCCGCACTGCGGGAGAGCAGCCGTAAGCTCCGCATAGGTAAGTCCCACGAAGAAAATCATAACGCCGCCGATCACAAATCCAAGCATCGCGCCGATCACGCCGCCGGTATTGATCCAGTCGCCGGTCGATACGACCCAGCCCCATCCGATCATAGCGCCAAACGCGATTACAAGGATGTCCCAGGCACTGAACACTTTGTTAAATTCTGACTTTTTCTTGTTTTCCATCTGTGTCCACCCCTTTCTGCCTACATGTCCTCAAATCTGAGATCAATAAACTGCATGATGTACTTTGCTGTCTTTTCCAGTCCGAGAACACTGCTGTCAACCAGCAGATGACGGCTGTGTCTGTCGCCCCGGTATGTTCCGGTGAGATACTTATATCTGGCATGGAGCATGTCGTCATTGTATTTCACAAGCTCACGGGCCTCTTTCTCATTTATATGTTTCTGCTCCATGATGTGCCGGATCCTGTACTCCTCCGGCGCATAAACAAAAATGTTCAGGCAGTCATCACGGTCTCTCAGAATATAATCGCTGCATCGTCCGATGATCAGGCAGGATGATTTTTCCGCGAATTTCCGTATTACATCAAACTGTGCCGCAATGACCCGGTTGGTCAGGTTGGCGTATCTGGGCCCCAGATTTGTGTCAAACTCATATCTGACCTTGTCTCCGGTGTCGGCTTTTTCCACCAGCTCCCGGTCTACACCGAGATCGTCCACCACTTTATCGATCAGATCTCTGTCATAGAACTCAATTCCCAGAGAATCGGCGATCATCCGGCCGATGTCCGGTCCCCCGCTGCCGTACTCGCAGCCCAGCGTTATTACAAAATGGCTCATCTGTCATTCTCCTTCCTTGTACGTACTTGTCTGTGTTCACGGATCTGCTTACTGCGCTTCCACAGTTTCTTTCAGAATGGCAAACGCCTTGTCGCAGTCCTCCCTGGTCAGGATAAGCGGCGGCACCATGCGGATAATGCTGCTTCCTATGGCGGTTACAAGAAGCTTTCTGTCGAAGCATCCGTGCTTGATGTCCACTGCATTGACTGTATCGTCAAATTCAACTCCTACCAGAAGTCCCTGTCCTCTGACCTCTTTTACATGTGGAAGATTTCTCAACTCATCCATAAAATAAGCGCCCATCTCTTTTGCATTTCCGGCCAGATCTCTGCTCAGAAGCTCGTCGATCTCTGCAAGAGACGCCGCACAGCTTACCGGGCTGCCGCCGAATGTGGATCCGTGGGATCCCGGAGTAAATGCCGCCGCCACTTCTGCTGTGGCACAGATCGCTCCGATGGGCATTCCGCCGCCCATAGCCTTTGCCATGGATACGATATCCGGCTTGATTCCGTAATTCATGTAGGACATGACCGCTCCGGTCCTGCACCATCCGGTCTGCACTTCGTCAAGAAGCAGCAGCATGCCTCTCTCATCGCACAGTTTCCGGAGTCCCTGCAGGAATTCCTGTGTCGCCGGGTGCACGCCGCCTTCTCCCTGTACCGGCTCTACCATGATCGCGATGGTATTTTCTGTGCATGCTTCCTCAAACGCTTTCAGATCATTGAACGGCGCGTAGCTGAATCCCGGTGTCATATCACCGAATCCCGCCTGGCATGCATTGTCCGGCTGTCCTGTAGCGCTCATGGATCCGAAAGTACGTCCATGGAAGGATTCTTTCGCTGTAACAATGTTGTATTTGTGTGGGCCGTATTTCTCTACTCCGTACTTCCTCGCCATTTTGATCATGGCCTCGTTTGCCTCGGTTCCTGAGTTCTGGAAGAAGATCTTGTCCATATCCAGCGTGGTGCATATTTTTTCCGCCAGAAGAGCCTGGGGAATCGTGTATGGATAATTGAATGTATGCATGATATCGCCGACCTGATCTTTCACGGCCTCCACAACTTTCTCATTGCAGTTTCCGGCCGAGTTCACAGCGATTCCTGCATAGAAATCAAGATAAGGCGTTCCATTTTCATCATAGATGTACATTCCTTTTGCTGTCTCCGCCAGAAAATCGAAACGCTCATATGTCTCGATCATATATTTATCTACCTTGTCCCTGATATCCTGTACTGTTAAACCTGTGTCTTTTAATCTCATAGCAATCTCCCTTCCTGAAAAACAGAAAAGGCGAAGACGCTCATAACAGCAGCGTCTTCGCCTTTCAGATTTCATTCAATATATTGTACATTTGTAACATTATCACGGAAGTTGATTTATGTCAACATCTTTTGTTCAGTTATTATATTTTTATGAAAATTCACATTTTTAGATATATCATCAGATATTTTTTGTTACTAATTAACGATTTTCGAATATTTAAAAATGCTGTTCAGAGTTTTTCTGTGCATTATATTGTACATTTCAGTGCTGATCCACAAACACACACAGAAAACTCACTCTTTCGTTTCCTTCGTTGATATAGCTGTGCATCTGGTCTGTCTCAAATCGCAGAATATCCTCCTTTGTCAGACAGTGTCTTTCGTCTCCGCACTGTATGACCAGCTCCCCTTCAGATACAGAGATATATTCCATGGTTTTCTCGCCGTGCCCGCCGCTCTCATATGTATGTCCCGGTTCGATCTCAATCCGGTAGATCTCAAGGATCTGATTATCCTCATAGGGGAAACAGGTCCAGACTTTATACCTTCCCTCCACCTCTTTTGTGGGAACCATATCTGTAACCCGGACCCGGCTGCTGCTAAGCGGCGGCGGTCCCAGCAGTTCTTCTACTTTTACCCGCAGTCCGCTGGAAATCTTCCCCAGCACGCCAAGAGAGGGATTGGCTCTGTCTTTTTCAATCTGCGCGAGCATACTCTTGCTCACACCGGTCTGCTCTGCGACCAGATCCAGGCTCATCCCCCTCGACCTGCGTATTCTCTTTAAATTAACGGCAACATTGTGCGATAAATAATCCATCCCTGCTCTCCTTTCCGGTTACATTCCTTATCCTGTAACCTTTTCTCTGCGAGAGATTCCGGGATTATTATAAATCGGCTAAATGGACATTTCAACGGCTTTTTCAAAGATGTCAAGACCTGCCTCCAGCTGCTCGTCGGTAATGACCAGCGGCGCAAGGAAACGGATGACATTGTGGTACGTGCCGGCGCTCTCCACGATCAGTCCCATGGACGCGCATGCCTGTACGACGGCAGAAGTCAGCTCCGGAGCCGGCTCTTTTGTCGTCTGATCTTTTACAAACTCAATCCCCACCATAGCTCCAAGTCCGCGGACATCCCCGATCACCGGATATTTCCCCATCATCTCACGATAACGTGCCATAACCTTTTCTCCGATCTGACAGGATCTCTCAGCAAGGTGATCCCGTTCCATGATCTCAATAACCTTCAGCGCCGCGGCGCATGCCAGAGGATTGCCGCAGAATGTTCCGCCGATGGTTCCGGGGGCGGCGGATTCCATGATTTCTTCCCCGGCAATGATTGCAGAGAGCGGAATTCCTGCCGCGATTGATTTTGCCGTTGCCAGAATATCCGGCATTACACCTGCTTCTTTCCAGTATTCCGATGCGAACATCCGTCCGGTCCTGCAGAATCCGCTCTGTACTTCATCCGCGATCAGAAGAATGCCGTACTTATCACAGACATTTCTTACTGCTTTTACCCACTCAATGGGTGCCGGAATAAATCCGCCCTCACCCTGCAGCGGTTCCACTACGATTGCCGCAACGGTATCCGGCGCGCCGCATTCTTCGAAAACATCCTCGATGGACTGCATGTAATAGTCCAGTGCTTTTTCCTGAGGCATGCCTTCCGGATTACGGTAGTAGTACGGGAATCTTGCCCGGAACACTCCCGTGACCAGCGGTCCCAGTCCGGTTGTATAAGCCTTCTTGGACGTCATGGTCATTGTCAGCAGTGTTCTTCCGTGGAAAGCTCCTGAGAACACGATAATGTTCGGTCTTCCCGTATAGGCCTTCGCCGCCTTGACCGCATTCTCATCTGCCTCCGCGCCGCTGTTTGCGAAGAATACTTTTTTCTTTTACTGGCGGGAAAAACTGGGACCCGTTCTTGCATATGACAAGGCGCATAAAAGCTGCTGCCTGGAAACGCTGTATCAGTACCTGATCTGCAGCGGAAGCATTCAAAAGGTCGCGGAGGCCATGTTCTGCCATAGAAATACCGTCAGCTACCGCGTCCGGATTCTCAGAGAAACACTGGGGCTGCCCCTTGATAATGTGCAGGACCGGCTTGAACTGCTGGCGGCATTTTATATCAGATCGTTTTGTGAGTCACACTCTGAATATTTACATTTGTCATGAATCGCACTCCTTACATTTCGGAATACATCATCATGGCTTAATCTTTCTTCGGTGGTTTCTGAGATTCTGTCTGCTTCATCCAATTTCATCTCCACATTATCAACAGGCTTTCCTGTCTCCGGAAATCTATTTTTCAAGTCTGAAATATGTCCGATTGGCAGCATTATAATCACTTCTTTCTTTTTCTTTCTGATTTTAGCATAATAATAAGCCGTTATATAGATAGATTGCCACAATTATTCCCGCTGTTCCTTCAGGCACTCCACCGCATCCACCTTCCGTGTCTTTCGCTGCACGAAGTACATTGACGCCAGATAGCTGCCTGCTGTCAGGACTGCGGCCATAATACAGCTTTTAACCTCCAGATACGGGCTGGTCAGCATCCCCATCATATCGGCAAACATCCGGAAGAACAGCCCGCAGAATGCATATGCCGCGGGAATGCTCAGAAAGATTCCAAGTGGAAGGAAGACGTGATTGCTGCCAAGTACAATACACCCGATCTTTCGGTCCGGATACCCCAGCACTTTCAGCATGGAGATATTTCTGCGGTTCTCTGATACCAGCATATTAACTGCTACATAGACAGACGCGATACAGATCACGATTCCCAGTCCCACCATAGTATCGATCATATAGCCGGTCTGGTCAATGATCGTATCCACCTGCTCTTGAAGATCAGATTTTCTGCTTTCGCTCTCTACTATATTTTCCGGAATATCCAGTTTT
>DXIU01000084.1 GCA_019112765.1 Candidatus Mediterraneibacter norwichensis
TCACTACTGCCTGGATCACCTGCCGTCTCCGCCGTTAAAGCACCCCTTTCTTTTTTGGTTTATGAGGATCTGCGAAGGGAATTTCCGGACTGAGGAACAGAAAAACGGAAGTCCGGAGAGTTTTTGGATGCGCCTTTCAGAAGAGGGGAACAGGGAATTCTGATGACTCTGGAATGAGTTTAGAAAAATAGGAACCTGAGAATCAGCGTCAGGATTTACAGAGGGCTCTGTCCGAGCGTATGCGAGTTAGCCCGCTGCAAATCCTGTTTTTAGCTGATCCTCAGGTTCCGTTATTTTTCTTAACTCATGGAACGGAATCAGAATTCCCTGTCCCCCTCTTCTGAATCCGTCTTATTAAAACTTCCTTCCCTTCCGGTTTGTGTCTGCTGTCCGGAAATTCCCTTCGACAAATCCCAATTTCTTCAACTCCTGATAGATATAGGACACCGGCAGCCCCACTACGTTGTAGTAATCTCCTTCTATCCCGTCGATATACGCGGCGAATCTGCCCTGTATTCCGTAGGCGCCTGCCTTGTCCATAGGTTCTCCGGTGGCAATGTATGCGCGGATTTCCTCCTGAGACATCCTGTGTACTATTACTTTTGTCTCCACCGCGTGATTGATCACGCTTCGGTTTCCCTCACTGTCATAGACCAGAAGAGCCGTGCCGGTATAGACCTGATGGGTATTTCCCTGGAGAGCGGTAAGCATCTGCCGGGCCTCTTCCGGGTCGGCAGGCTTTCCCAGAATGCTGCCCGCATACACGACAATGGTATCTGCTCCCAGTACGGCCAGATCTTTTTTCTCTGCTTCTGTTAATTCCGAAGCGACATTTTCCGCTTTCATAAGCGCCAGTTCTTTTACGATTTCCTCCGGGACGCTGCTGTGATAGATTTCTTCCTTCCCGCTGACCCGGACTTCAAATTCCACGCCGATCTGAGAAAGCAGTTCCCTCCGCCGGGGAGATGCGGATCCCAGTATTATTTTCTTCTTCATTTCATTTCCTTCCATGCTTTTTCCAGAATTTCCGGTTCTTTTACAAGCCGGAGCGCTCCCGCCGCCATACACTCCGCCGCATAGAACATGCCTTTCTGTCCGATACTCATGCCGGCCTGGGCTGTGGCAGCCCAGTGGTGAAGCGGCGTTCCCCTGCACATGGCCGCCGCGCTCAGCATAACAGTAGGAACCGTATGGCTTACATCCGACACGTCCGTACCAATTGCAAGAGGAACAGGCGCGTCCTCCAGAGGCTCCAGCCCGGTGAAATATTTCCCGTTGTTTTCCAGCCCTGCCTCTTCGGATATCTTTTCTGCAAATTTCATCTCGTCGTCTGTGTAAACAGGGACGGGAATCTTCTGCATTTCTTCATAAAACGTTTCTGACAGGGTCCGGTTGACTTTCATCTCTTTATTGCAGGTTACCCGCTCAATCTCCACACGGGTGCCGGTCATAAGCGCCGCTCCCCGGGCGCAGTTATCCACCCTCTCAGAAGCGTCCTCTGTCCGCTCCCATTTATTTGAACGGATAAAATAATTGGTGGAAGCGTAGGCAGGCACAATATTGGCCGGACCGTCCGTATTGGTATACGTATAGTGCATCCGCACATCGTCAGCCACATGTTCCCGCAGATAATTTACTCCCACATTCATCAGTTCCGCCGCGTCCAGCGCGCTCCGCCCGGCTTCCGGATGTTTGGAGGCGTGGGCCGCGGTTCCGTAAAATTTGTAGTTCTTAATATCCTGGGCCTGCCAGATATCATAGCTGACCCGGTTCCGGTCAAAGGGATGCCAGGTAACCGCCGCAGACAGACCGTCAAAAATTCCTTCCTGATTCATCCGGATCTTTCCGATTACAATCTCTTCTGCCGGGCAGCCGTATACCCGGATTGTTCCGGCCAGTCCCTCCTGTTCCATTCGGTCTTTCAATGCGCAGGCGGCTCCGGCGCAGGCTGTTCCAAGCAGATTGTGGCCGCATCCGTGTCCCGGCCCGCCTGTGGGCGCACAGGTACATTCCGGCTTCTGTCCCAGTCCGGGAAGCGCGTCATATTCCGCGAGGAAACCGATTACAGGCTTCCCGCCGCCCCACTCCGCCACAAAGGCCGTCTCAAATCCGGCCAGATTCCAGCTCACTGCAAATCCTTCGCTCTCCAGAAATTCCGCCAGTCTGGCCGAGGATTTCTTTTCATACAGAGACAGCTCCGGATGCCGGAAAATAAAATCTGCAGTCTCCTTCATTTTTTTCTCAATTTCTGTCCGCATAATCACTGTCACTCCCTGTCGGTTTTCTTTATTCACGGTTTTTTTATTCACTGTTTCTTTATTCACGGTTTTCTTCATTCGCCGTCTTCTTTCGCCGCGTCGATAATCTCCTCCGGGAACCCTGCAAATTCCAGCAGCTTTATGGCATTATGTGAAGTCGCCGGTCCGGGCAGGATCTGATAGGTGAAACAGATATCGTCCTCACCCATCTCCTCGCTGAAATGATAATTATCATAATCCTTTTCCAGCAGTTCTGTCAGCTCCCTGTCGTGAGTTGCTACAAGAGCAAGACAGTTTCTGTCTTTCAGATACTCAAGAATCGCCCGGGAAGCCCGTATCCGCTCTCCGGTATTCGTTCCTCTGAGGATCTCATCAATGGCGCACAGCGTCATTTTTTCTTCATCCAGGCTGTCCAGGATTCTGCGCAGATACCGGATTTCCCGGATGAAATAACTTTCTCCCGCCACAAGATCGTCCTTCACAGCCATGGACGTAATTACCCGGGACTGAGGCATAACAAACCTGCGCGCCTCACAGGTATAAATACTCTGAGCCAGAATGGCATTCACCGCCACCGCTTTGATAAATGTAGATTTTCCGGAAGCATTGGAGCCTGTGATCAGACAGCTTCTCTTCAGATCCAGCGTATTTCCCACCGGACTCCCGATCAGCGGATGGCAGACTTCCTCCATATAGATATGCTTCCCATCCCCGAACTCAGGCACACAGTATACCGGAAGACTTGCCCGGAAGGACGCAATGCTGACGGCCGCGTCCAGCTCTCCGATCTGCCGGTAAATTTCCATATACCTGCCGGATTTCCGGCTCATTCTGTCAATCATTTTGTTGTATGAAGTAAGTCTGCACAAAGTAGTTCCAAGCAGATAATCAAGAATCACCCCTGTCATATCGCCTGTAGCCATAGATATCCTGTTCGCCTGAAGGAAACGGGATCCCCGCAGAACGTCTCTGAAATAACTTATCTCCTTTTTCAGATCCGGATACAGCGCCTGTATCTCCTTCCGGCCCGCGATCTCCCGGCCCCACTCCAGCATGCTCACCGCAGTGCCGGACATACCGATCTCAATCTCGAACTTCAGCTTAAAATACGTATAGACCAGCAGATTTACCGCCGCCACGCCAAGCATGGCAAATCCGAACCGACTGTCGGTCAGAACCAGCGCAAGGACCGCACACGCGGCCAATAGTATCTGCAGTCCCCGGAACAGCCACTGAAAACCGATTTTATACTCTTCCACCGTCTCCATATAGGCAGGTACATAATAGGAAGAAGCGCTTTTCACGATTCTGCACAGCAGCTTTTCCACATCTTCTCTTTCCTGTTCATTGTCTGAAAAAGTGCGGATCCGCTGTTCCAGCTCCTGCCCCTCGCCGGGCGCCACACTGTTTTTCCTCAGCCGCCAGTATAAAATCTCCTCGCCGGCCGACGTATCGCAGACATTGATTCTGTGGAAGATCAGATTCATAGACAGGTCACTCCAGGTAATATCGTCCACCCAGTCTCCGGACTCTTTCTTCTTCATCCACTCGTAGTAGTTTTTAACCTGCTCCTCTTTATCCCAGTCGCCTGTTTCCGGTATTTTTCCGTATTTTTCATGAAGCCTCTGTCTCTTCAGGCTCCTCTTTCTGACGGCAGACCAGCAGGCGCCTGCCGCAGCAATCAGACAAATGGCCGCAATAGAAAAGATCTGTTCATACATAGGCGCAGCCTCCTTTTGTATTATTCTATTAATACAATAATCCGGTTTGTGGCCTGTGTCAATCCTTTCTTTTCTGCATTACACTGTGCCCGGATGCTGCCGCCCCCGTTTTTTCACGGCTCTTACCGCCATTCCCACAATCAGTCCCAGCGCCGCCGGGCAGACCCATCCGAACCCCTGGCCGGAGAACGGCAGGAACCGCGCCGCAGCCTGTGCGGCCCGATCCACATGCAGAGCGGATGCCGCCCCGTCAGGAAGAGCATTGAAGAAATCCACCGCAGCGGCCACAGCTGTAAATACTGTCACCCATTGATATACAACTTTATCATATTCAAAAAATCTGCCGGACAAAGTGAGCAGAATCAGTGTGACTGCCAGAGGATACAGAAGCATCAGCACAGGCCGGGAATAACGGATAATCGCATCCAGCCCCAGATTAGCAAGGATAAACGACACCAGGCAGAATACCACAGCCCAGATCCGGTAAGACAGGATGCCCGGAAACATTCTCTCAAAGGTAGCTCCGCAGCTTGTAATCAGTCCCACTGCCGTTTTCAGGCATGCAATGGTAACAATCACAGCCAGAATCACAGCCCCTGCAGATCCGAAATAGTGCTCCGCGATCTGAGCCAGCGCTTCTCCTCCGTTGCTTCCCGCGGGAAAAACGCCTCTGCTCTGCGCGCCCACCACGGTAACGAGAAGATAAATCCCTGCCATAAGGATCGAACTGAATATCCCTGCCCGCACCGTATTTCCCGCCACCGCACTTTCCTGTTCCACTCCCAGTCCGCGGATCACATTTACAATCACAATGCCGAACGCCAGTCCCGCCAGGGCATCCATTGTATTGTATCCTTCCAGGAATCCTGTAACAAAAGGCTGCGCGGCATAAGCGCCCTCCGGAATCCCGCCTCCGATTTCTCCCATCGGAGAGAGCAGTGCACGGATAACCAGAATTCCCAGAAAACATAAGAACAGGGGATTGAGCACCTTTCCGATCCAGGTAAGAATCTGTCCCGGGCGCAGAGAGAAGAAAAGAACAGCCGCAAAAAAGATAAAAGAAAAGACCGGCAGGGCCGGAGCATGTTCTCCGCCCGGAAGCAGACGCTCAAGCCCAACGGTAAAAGATACCGTAGCGCATCTGGGAATTGCGAAAAACGGCCCGATTGTCAGGTAGAGAGCGCAGGTAAAAACCATGCCGTACTTCCTGCCTGCCATGCTGCTCAGTTCCAGCAGGCCTGCCTTCCGGCTGATCCCAAGAGCGGCAACTCCCAGAAGAGGGAGGCCGACTCCTGTAATCAGAAATCCGGCCGCCGCCGGCCACATATCGCTTCCTGCAAGCTGTCCCATTGAAACAGGAAAAATCAGATTGCCTGCGCCAAAAAACATACCGAACAGCATACTGGCTACAAAAAACGTCTCTTTCAGACTCAGACTTTTCTTCATTGCAATTGCCCTTTCAACAGCAGATTATCTTCCGCATTCTTTCCCTGTATTCTATCACGGCGCGCAGCTGTTGTAAATCTGACCGGGAACTAATCCAGCGCAATCCGCTTTACCCGGTTCAGTCCTTTTATCACTGCCGGTATGCAGAGAATAATTACTGTAATAACGCCCTCTGCCAGAAGAAAACTGTAATTATACAGAATCGGATACAGACTTCTCAGAGACTGGGGGAAATTGTCCGGCATGTAGTCCATCCAGTAGAGATAGCCGCCCAGAGCATGAAACGCTCCTCTTGCAATTACCGCTACAATATATCCCGTAATCAGCCCGTGCTTTTTCTTCGCGAAAAATCCTGCTGCTCCCAGCGCTGCAAAAGCAAGAATATAGTCGCAGCATACCTGGAAGAAAGACAGCACGTACGGTTCCTGAATAAACTGCAGGATCCCGTATACCAGTCCCACAAGAACGCCCGTCTTCGTCCCGTACCAGTTCGCCGTAAGCACGATAAAAAGCATGCTGCACAGCGTTACGCTTCCGCCCCAGGGCATATTAAACAATTTAATATAGGAAGTGATAAAAGCAAGCGCCAGAGCCATAGCGCAGAATACCAGCTGCTTTGTACCCATCCGCTTTTTCTCCGACACCCTTCCCGCGAAAATCAGCGCCGCAATAAACAGCACAATTCCTGCCGCAATACACACCCCATATCCGGCAGCCGTAAGGCCGCCCTCTGCATTCACAAGAAAATCAAACATAAAAACCCTCCTTATCTCCATCTCCTGTGTACAAACACCCCTGAACAGGGTATAATTATCATATCACATGATTTTATAAAAAGGAAAGGAGGATCGAAATGGACAACCGGGCGGCAGACCTGAAAGCAGTGACACATATAGACAATGTACGGCTTGGCGGGGACGGAAAAAGCGTGGTAATCATTGATCAGACAAAACTTCCAAACGCAGCAGAATACCTTACACTCAGAACAGCTGAGGATTTCTACAACGCGATTTTTGAACTGAAGGTAAGAGGCGCGCCGGCCATCGGCATATGTGCCGCATATGGCATCGCTGTTCTGGCTTCTCAGATCGACACGGAAGATTACAGTATATTTCTGGAGAAGTTCCGGAAATATAAAGAATATCTGAACTCTTCCCGTCCCACAGCCGTAAATCTGAGCTGGGCGCTGAACCGTATGGAACAGACTGTGCTCAGACACCAGGACGAATCCACAGCGCAGATCAAAGATCTTCTTCTGAAAGAAAGCCGGAGCATACAGGAGGAGGACATGCAGATGTGCCGGGCCATTTCCGAATACGGGCTGAGCCTGCTCAAAGACGGGGACGGCATCCTGACTCACTGCAATGCCGGGCCGCTGGCCACGTCCCGGTACGGCACAGCTCTGGGGCCTTTGTTTCTGGGAAAAGAACAGGGCATGACATTCCATGTGTTTGCAGATGAGACACGGCCCCTTCTTCAGGGCGCCCGCCTCACCTCTTACGAGCTGTACAAAGGCGGCATCGACGTAACGCTGATCTGTGACAATATGGCTGGCATTGTAATGAAAAACGGGTGGGTGCAGGCATGTCTTGTAGGATGCGACCGGATCGCCGCAAACGGCGACACGGCAAACAAAATCGGAACGAGCGTAGTTGCCGTGCTGGCTGATTATTACAAAATCCCGTTTTATGTACTGGGGCCCACTTCCACTATTGATATGAACTGTCCCACCGGAGAGGATATCAGAATCGAGCTGAGAAGCCCGGAGGAAATCCGCAGTAAATTTTACGCAGAGCCCATGGCTCTGGAGGAGATTCCCTGCTATAATCCGGCCTTTGACGTTACCCCTGCGGGACTGATCACGGCCATTATCACCGAATACGGGATTGCCAGAGCACCTTATGAAGAGAGCCTGAAAGAAATTTTCCGAAAAAAGAAAACAGGCGCGTTGCCGGATTAACCGGCAGATGTTATAATAGTCTTTAATAAGACGGGCATTTTGTATAAGCTCTTCTTATTACTAACAAAAAGGAGGACTGATATTATGAGAAAGAAACTTCTGGCTGCGCTTCTCTGCGCCGCAATGACCGCTTCACTTTTAATCGGATGCGGAAGCAATGAAGGAACTTCCGGAGACAACGGCGGTTCGTCTTCAGAAGAATCCGAAGGCGCGTTGAATATCGCTATTGTATCCAGCCCGAACGGCGTAGATGACGGATCATTTAACGAGGATAACTACAACGGTGTCCTTGCCTATATCGAGGAGCATCCGGACGCGAAAGTGACACCGATCCGTGAGGAGACCGGAGTTCCGGCTACTGTAGTTGAGAGAATTACCGAGATCGCCGGCAGCTACGATGTGGTTGTATGTCTGGGATACCAGTGCGCAGGCATCGGACAGGTTGCCCAGGATAACCCGGATGTAGACTTCATTCTGGTGGACAGCTATCCGACAGACGCGGAAGGCAATACGGTAGAACTTGACAATGTATATGCTATGCTCTTCGCAGAGCAGGAAAGCGGATTCTTCGCAGGCATGGCAGCTGCCCTTGAGACAGAGAGCGGAAAAGTCGCCGTTGTAAACGGACAGCCGTTCCCGTCCAACGTAAATTATCAGTACGGTTTTGAGGCAGGCGTAAACTACGCAAACACAAAATACGGCACAACTGCAGAGTGCATCGAACTCAGTTCCTATGCCGGCGTATACAATGACGAGAATATAGGCGGAAACTACACCGGAAACTTCTCTGACGAGGCAACCGGAAAGGTAATCGGCGAAGCGCTGATCAATGAAGGCTGCGATATCATCTTTGTTGCGGCAGGCGCTTCCGGCAACGGTGTATTCACAGCAGCAAAGGAAGCCGGTGATGTGAAAGTGATCGGATGCGACGTTGACCAGTACGATGACGGCGCTAACGGCGATTCAAACATCATGCTCACTTCTGTATTAAAATGCATGAGCATCAATGTAGAAAGACAGCTCAACGCAATTGCGGACGGATCTTTCACAGGACAGAACGTCACACTGATGGCTGATACAGATTCTACCGGATATGTAAAAGAAGAAGGCAGACAGCAGCTTTCTGACGACACAATCACAAAACTTGATGAAGCATTTGCACTGGTTAAAGATGGAACAATCGTTCCTCCTTCAAGTGCAGGGGACAGCACTCCTGAAGATTTTCCGGGGCTGAACGACTAACCGCTGATTTTTAAGAGGGATGGACGGCGCGCTGACAGGGAGCGCTGTCCATTCCCTTTCTTTTTCAACAAGAACAGGAGTTACCAATGTCGGAAGAATATATTATCGAAATGCGGCATATTACAAAACGGTTTCCGGGCATTGTGGCCAACGACGACGTAAGTATCCAGATTAAAAAGGGTGAGATCTACGCGCTTCTGGGCGAGAACGGCGCCGGGAAATCCACTTTGATGAGTATGCTGTTTGGAATGTACGAACCGGATGAAGGCGAGATCTATGTCAAAGGCAGAAAGGTCCGCATCACCTCACCAAATTACGCAACAAAACTGAATATCGGAATGGTACACCAGCACTTCAAGCTGGTATCCAACTATACCGTAGCGGAAAATATTATCATGGGAATGGAGCCTGTGAAAAAATTCCTTGGTCTGATTCCCCAGGTTGACATCAAAAAGGCAAACAGGGATATCCGAAGACTGTCCGAAGATTACGGACTGGAAGTAGATCCGGAACAGATTATCGAAAAGGTCAACGTATCCATACGCCAGCGTGTGGAAATTCTGAAAATGTTATACCGCGAGGCGGAGATTCTGATCTTTGACGAACCCACCGCGGTACTCACTCCCCAGGAGATCGAATTTCTTCTGCAGATTATCCGCAATCTGCGCGACAGCGGAAAAACAATCATCCTCATTACACATAAACTGGAGGAGATCAAACAGGTTGCCGACCGCTGCGCGATCCTGAACCGCGGAAAAATCGTAGACGTACTGGACGTAGCTTCCACATCCACAAAAAAGATGGCGAATCTGATGGTAGGCCGCGACGTATCCTTTAATGTAGAAAAAAGCGCTCCCCGCTTCGGTGAGACTGTACTGAAGCTGGAAAATGTAAGCGTGCACAATCAGGATCATTTTGAAGTCGTAAAAAACGTCTCCTTCGAAGTGCGCCGGGGCGAGATTTTCGCCATCGCCGGCGTATCCGGAAACGGGCAGGTGGAGCTGGCTGATGCTGTCGCCGGACTTATGAAGGTTTCTTCCGGCAGAATTTTCCTGAACGGAAAGGATATCACGAATGAGTCCATCCGGAAACGCACGGAGGACGGAATCTCCTATATTCCCGAAGACCGGCAGGAATACGGTCTCGTGCTGGACTTTTCCCTGCGGGACAATCTTGCGCTGAAGAGCTATTATAAAGAACCGTTTTCCGGGAAAAACGGCGTGCTCAGAACAGAAGAGTTTGAAAAATACGCGGACAGACTTATCCAGGAATACGACATCCGAAGCGGACAGGGCAGCTCAACTCAGGTTCGTTCCATGAGCGGAGGCAATCAGCAGAAAGCCATTGTGGGGCGGGAAATCGAACTGCAGTCTGATCTTATGATCTTCGTACAGCCCACCCGCGGCCTGGATATTGGAGCGATTGAAAACATTCACAAACAGATTATCGCGGAGCGGGACAAAGGCAAAGCCATCCTGCTGATCTCTCTGGAACTGGACGAAATTATGAACTGCGCGGACACCATAGGGGTTATTTACAACGGAGCCATTGAAAAAATTGCCCCGGCAGACACACTGACAACCAATCAGGTTGGTGAATTTATGATGGGGGTGAAGCAGAAATGAAAAAATTCTTTGTAAAAATTCTCGGAAATGAGAAAACCCAGAATATCGCCATTCCCCTGTTTTCCATTCTTTTAAGCCTGATTGTGGGAATGATTGTCATCGGCGCTCTGGGCAAATATCCTCTGACGGCATATGCGAATCTGCTGCAGGGAAGCGGACTTCTTCCTAAGCCTCAGTACTCTGCCTACCAGGGCATGCTTACGGACTTTACCAGCTTCCTGAACATGATGACGCCCATGCTGTTCGCGGCGCTGGCGGTTGCCGTGGCGCTCAAGGCAGGACTGTTTAATATCGGCGTATCCGGCCAGATGCTCGCAGCGGGATTTATCGCCACCATCACCGTAGGATACTCTACTCTGGCAGCCCCTATCGCCAAGCCCCTCGTGCTGCTGATCGGCATAGTGGCAGGCATGGCAGTGGGCGCCCTGATCGGTTTCCTTAAATACAGGTTTAATATCAATGAAGTAGTATCTTCAATTATGATTAACTATATCGTCCAGTATCTGACAAGCTTTTTCATCAACACCCGGTATATGGACGAAATATCCCGGCAGTCACTGGCTGTCAGCGACGCTTCCAGGCTGACGATCATGGAAGTGCCCATAGGCGGACTGAGAGTGGATATCCCGCTGTGTATTGTCCTGGCCGTGCTTGTAGCTGTTGTTATGAAATTCCTTCTGGACCGGACGCGCCTGGGCTTTGAGATCAAGGCTGTGGGAGCAAGCCGGAACGCGGCCCGCTACGCGGGAATCAACGTAGGAAAGACAATGGTGGTTTCCATGATGATTTCCGGCGCTCTGGCTGGTCTGGCAGGCGTAACTTATTATCTCGGCTACCTCCAGTCCATCCAGCCGAAAGTACTGGCATCCACCGGATTTGACGCCATCGCTGTCGCCCTTCTCGGAAACAGCAATCCTGTGGGCATTATCTTCTCATCCTTCCTGATCACAGGAGTGACAAAGGGAAGCAGCTACATGAATTCCGCATCCGGCATCGAAACAGAAATCGGCTCGGTTATTACCGGCCTGATCCTCCTGTTCAGCGCCTGCGGAGCATTTGTCCGCTACGAAGTAAAAAAATGGAAAGCAGAACTGGAAGAAACAGAAGGAAAAGCTGAAAAAGCCGGAAAGGAGGCGCGCTGATGAATACGATTATTATTGACGGTATGTCTTTTGCCCTGCCTCTGTTTATTATGGCAATCGGCGGAATCTACAGTGAGAGAAGCGGCGTTACCAACCTGGCAATCGAAGGCCTTCAGGGCTTCGGCGCTTTTGTGGGCGCTCTGTTTGTTGTACTTACATCCGGAACCCAGGGAACCAACTCCCAGTCCGTCTTTTATCTGTCGTTTCTGTTCGCCGCGTTGGGCGGTATGGCATACGCTCTGCTGCATGCCCTGCTCTGTGTGAAATTTAAGGCAAACCAGGTAATCAGCGGTGTTGTTGTAAATATTCTCGCGATGGCGCTGACCGCCTTTTTAACCAAACAGATCAACAAGAGTGTATTCGGCGCTCCTTCTGACAAGTTTCAGCTTGGAGTATCCACAAGATTCTCCGTTCCCGGACTGTCGGACATCCCTGTGCTGGGTGCATTTTTCACCAATCTGTATCCGTTTGAAATCATTATTATTGTGGTCGCTGTAATCGCATGGTTTCTGCTGTATAAGACCCGCTTCGGCCTTCATCTCCGCGCCTGCGGCGACAATCCCCATGCAGTGGATGCAGCGGGACGCAATGTAGGACAGATCCGCACTGTTGCCGTTCTGTTCTCCGGCGCGTTTTCAGGAATAGGCGGCATGTGCTTTGCCTACTCCATTTCCGCCAACTTCTCAGACAATATTTACGTCGGATACGGCTATCTGGCAATTGCGGCTCTGATCTTCGGCAACTGGAAAATCCTTCCCACACTGGGAGCCTGCCTGATCTTCGGATTTGCCCGCTCCGCCGGCTACCAGCTGGTTCAGATCCTGGAGAAGCCCAGCAGTTATTCCGATCTGGTAATGATTCTTCCTTACCTGCTCACCCTGCTGCTTCTGATCTTCTTCTCCAAGTACAACCACTCGCCGCGGGCGCTGGGTGAGATCTACGATAAGGGGAAACGATAATATGACAGTAAAAGAGAAAACACTTCCGGAGACAGCTCCATTGTCTCCGGAAGACATCATACAGCTGCTGCATCTGACGCCGCTTACAGAAGAAGGCGGCATGGTGGCTGAAACTTATACAAGCGAAGAAATTTACAAAAACCGCCGGTGCGGTTCCGCCATCTACTATATGCTGACAAGGGACTCCTTTTCCCATCTTCATATGCTCTCCGCAGATGAAGTCTGGCACTTCTATTACGGAGATCCGGTGGAGCTGATTCAGATCCGTGACTGTGACGGCCGCAAAACCGTCTCTGTTCTGGGTACAGATCTCCGGAACGGCGAACGGCCTCAGATCCTTGTGGAAAAGAATTCCTGGCAGGGCGCGCGGCTCCTCCCCGGCGGAAAATCCGGCTTTGCCCTTATGGGAACTACCATGTCTCCCTCCTATCTGGAAGGAGATTTCATCCGGGCAGACCGGGAATCAATGATCCGCCGGTTTCCGGAGCACGAAGAAGAAATTAAGAAACTTACCGGCCGGCTGGTTTACCGCTGAACAGCCACCGGACCGCTTCCGGCCGGCTTTTTATTTTTATGAAACTGTCTATGCTTTGAAATATCAGGAGGAAATCCATGCAGAATAATACGACTCAGGGCGCTGCCATTCTGGGGGCCGGTTTTATCTCCCACTCCCATGCCGAAGCTCTCAGATACTGCGGAATCCGAATCTGTGCCGTCGTGGACAGCTCAGAAAAAAGTGCCGCAGCATTTGCGGAGAAATGGGGGATTGAAAAATTCGGCACTTCGGAGGATCTGTTATTTTCCGAAGAGATCACGTCCGTCCACATCTGTACGCCGCCCCACACGCATTACCGGATCGTCAGAAAGCTTCTGGAAGCCGGGAAAAACGTACTGTGCGAAAAGCCTCTCTGCCTTGACCCGGCGGAAGCCGCTGAGCTGGAAGCCCTGGCGGACTCGCTTGATGTAAAATGCGGCGTGAACTTAAATGTCCGCTTCCACCAGATGTCCGGCCGGATAAAAAATCTTGTTCAGGGAAATGGTTTCGGGGCCATACGCCTTGTTCACGGACAGTATCTCCAGCAGTTCCATCTGCTGCCCTGCCCCTACGGATGGCGGTATATTCCGGAAATCGCAGGACCCATGCGGGCGGTAACCGAGATCGGCACCCACTGGTTTGACATTATTCAGTATGTAACAGGAGAAAAAATCACAGATGTATCTGCTCTGTTCGGAAATTTTCAGCCGGAAAGAGTTGTGCGGGACGGTATTATGTATCCCGCCGGCTCTTCTGAAGAAGGCAGTGCCGTCACCGTAACTTCCGAGGACGCGGCGCTGATTACATTCCGTATGCAGGGCGGCGCCATAGGCTCTGTAGTCCTCTCGGAAGTCTCCCACGGGTACTCCAATTATCTTGCCTATGAGATCACCGGAGACCGGATGACCGCCGGATGGAACTCCCAGGAGAACAACTCTGTATATTTCAGCACCGGAAACGGGCAGAAAACCGTAGAAAACGACGGATTCGGAAACGGCTTCAACGATTCCTTCCGCCGGCTGATCCAGAGTTTTTATGAGGAAGATGCGGATGATTCTCTTCCCGCCTGCCCGTCGTTCCGGGAAGGTGCGGAAATCGTCCGCCTCTGCAGCGCAGTCTGCACAAGCGCTTCAGAAGAAGGCAGATGGGTGCATGTCTGATCAGGAACGCATTTACCGTAGGGATTGCAGATGAAAAAAAACTTGTGGCTGCAGATTATGTGGGAATCGTATCCGGACATGATGCGCCGGATAAAATAGAAAAATCCGGTTTTCATACTGTAAAAAGCGAGTTTGTGGATGCGCCTGTAATCGAGGAACTCCCGATTTCCCTGGAATGCAGAGTGGAGGAAATCAACCAGTACAATGCAACACTTCGCATTGTAGCGGAGATTGTGAATGTAAGCGTTGACGAAAAAGTTCCTGCGCAGGATAATGAGCTGAATCACGATCAGCAGAAGGCTGAACACAATTGTAAACTGGCCCAGAGTAAAAGGGAAATTCAGACTCAGCACATATGGAATGGATGAAATGGGGGACGTCCCCAGATCAGCTTTTGTAATCAGGCTTACACCCAGTGAATTAATAAAAAGTCCGATCAGAAATACAAAATAACGTTTCAGTTTTTCCATAGATATTCTTCCTCCCTCGAAATCACCGGAAGCGCCAAAAGGCATATTCCGGTATTGTAAGCGGCCGCCGGGGGCCCGGGCTGGCCCGGACTCCGGCCCGCTGCCGCCGCAAATGACAGACGGCACGCACTGCGCGCCGTCTGCTGCAATTTATTGTTCTTAATAATAATTGCTGTTCTCCCCTATCTGCGTTTCAGGACATTGTATTCTCATAAATACGGGAAAACATGTCCATAAATTTCTCCCTGTCTGCTTCCGGGATTCCCTGGAATGCTTTCTCTTCAATCTCTGTAAACGCCTGCGTCACCAGCTTCAGCTGTCTCTTCCCTTTTTCCGTCAGAAAGATAAAAAAGCTTCGGCGGTTTCCATTCAGCATACGCCGCTCCACAAGCCTGCATTCTTCCATACGGTTTAAAAGCGATGTAAGCGTTCCCGGCTCAATATGACATCCCCGGGCGATGTCTTTCTGCTCCGCGCCGTCATGATCCTTCAGATAATCCAGCACCTTCGGCTGTCCTATAGTCAGACCTGACCCTTTCAGACTGGCCTGCAGGTCCTTCTGGAACATGGAATGTTCCGCCATTACCAGATAATGAAATGAATTCGACATAAGCTCTGCTCCTTTCAGACTGTCAGCCTCGCAAGATGATTTGAGTTAAAATAATTTGAATTCAAATTATCTTCTATATATTATAAGCTGCCGGAAGAGAATGTCAAGGCAGATATTTCGCTTAAATAAAAAAGACAGAAGATGCATGGCTGCCGCATCTTCTGCCTTCAGAGAAATCTTTTTATATTTTATTACTGTGTAAGTGCCGCTATTTTCGCGTTTTTCTCTTCCTTTGTGATAATCCCCATATCTCCGGTCTGAGCCACATAATCCACATATTTCTTTCCGATCTGAGCGTAAGCCGCATCCAGTTCCTGTTCGATTACATTAATCTGCATTTTCAGACTGTTCAGCTCCGCATTATCCTGTGCCGCGGTTCCTACTGTCGAACCTACATTTGCCGCTGAAGAGGCAATACTTCCTCCCACATTTTTCGCTGTTTTTAAAGCTTTATCAAAAAATCCCATTTTTTCTTATCTCCTTAAAATTTACTTCCACACACTGTACATTTCCATGTTTTTCCCAGATCGTCCGCGCCAAGAATCCCCAGCACGCCAATCTTCGCATATTTTCCTACGGCTGAAATCTTCTGAACGCTCCGGCTGCCGCATACCGGACATGTCATATGGAACTGTTCCTGCTGCATTTTCTGATTCGTTTCAGCAATATGTCTCTGTTCCTCTGCTTTTGCCGCCTCTTTCAGTTCCTCTTTTTTCCCGCCGATGTCCGGATCGTATGTTTCCTGACTCTGAATCTTCGAAATGAACTGCTGTCTGACTGCCTGCGATTTGAAAAAGCTCCCACTCGGCATCAGATATTCCTGAGGCACCGGTTTCATGACTGTGCCGCATACTTCACAGATCACTTCCTGTCCTGCTTTGGCTGCGGCATTTTTAATATCGGCGCATTTTTCGCAGTAATAAAACATCTATCCCACCTCTTTTCCTTCGTATGATGTCCTCATTCAGATTGCAAAGCTTTTTCACGTCAGCACAGATTATCTTCTGGGCCTGGAGGCTCCTGCCGGACTGGATCTGTCGGGATTGACAGAGGAAGAAAAAACCTGTATCAGAAATCTGATACAGGCTATGAAACACAGGAAATAAATATCCGGGGACACAGCGCGCAGTGTCCGCAAAAACAGCGATTTCAAAGTGTGCGATCAGGGGTTCGAACCCTGGACACCCTGATTAAGAGACACTTCATCCATTATGCCAGTCCGTGCTCTTCCAGCCATACCATCCAGGTGTTCTTCCCTTCCTGCATTTTCCGTGCCCGCACAGTGAACTCCAGGATCGTAAGTCCTGTAAATACGAGGAACAGGATCAGCAGGAAAATGAGGCAGCCCCGGATACTTCCCCCGCCGCTTATGGCGCTGCGGAACGCTTTCACCGTATAGGTAAACGGTACCCAGCCGTGAAGATACGGCACAAATGATCCTGACAGTTCATAAGGGTATGTCCCCACGGAACCTGCCAGCTGGATCACCATGAAGATCAGCATCAGGAAGCTTCCAACGCGCCCCAGCAGGCTGGTGAAGAAGTACATCACCGACATGAATGCAAGGGACGCCGCGCACGCTGTCAGGACTGTCTTTCCCATTTCCACAGGTATAAAACCATCGAATATATGCAGTGCGCCGATCATAACTACTGCCTGGAGCACTGCCGTCAGATAGAGCACGGACGCCTTGCTGATCCACCAGCGGAAACCGGATTTCATCTGCCCGGCATAACTGGTCAGCGGATACATCAGACTGAACGCGATACAGCCGACCCACAAGCCTACGGACATCATATACGGCGCCATAGCATGGCCGTTGTCGGCCACCTCCGTAATCTGTGTCTCTTCCGCATCTATCGGCGCCGCAAACATATCCGCCGCCTGATCCGATGTGTTCGTCTCCAGGATCTGCTCCGCTCCGCTTCCCAGTTCCTTTGACAGCGTCTCCGCGCCTTCCGAAACCTGCCTGATCCCATCGCCTAGTTCTCCGCTGCCGTCAGCGAGTTGTCCCGCACCGCTGCTGATCTGGCCGGCTCCATCTGTTAGTTTCGCCGCGCCTTCCGTCAACGATTTGCTGTTCGAGGTAAGCTGCCCGGTTCCGGAGACAAGCGTATCCGTTCCATCTTTCAGCTTCGCGCTTCCCTGTGCCAGCTCTCCCAGACCGCTGTCCAGATCCGCAGCTCCTTTCCGGAGCGCCGATGTTCCCTGCTTCTGAAGCTGATCCGCCCCTGATGCAGCATTGGAAATTCCACCCGCCAGCGCCGGCGCCTGTTCCGCCAATGCGGAAGTGCCGGTCTGAAGCCGCCCTATCCCGTTCTTAAGGGAATCTGCGCCACTCTGTACCGCGGAAATGCCGTTCTGAAGATCCGGGATCTCCGCTGCAATCTGCGCGCTCCCGTCCGCCGCTTCATCGACACCATATGTGTAGGCGGAAACACTTGCAGAAAATGTGTCCGCCTGCTGCTGAACTGCCGCGATCTGTGCCCGCACTTCCTCCGGCACGCCTTCCTCTCCGGCGAGTGCCGAAAGCGCCTGACTGATCCCGGCCGCCCCGTCGCGCAGCGACTGGGAACTGGAAGCAGCAGACTGCAGGCCGGAACTAAGCGCATCAGCACCGGTCTTCAGGCCGGCCGCCCCGTCAGACAGAGATGCAATCCCGTCCGAGAGCTGCTGCGCGCTGTCACCTAATGAAGCCGCGCCGTCATTCAGCGCATCCGCCGCATCGGGAAGGGCCGACGCCTCCGCATTCAGTTCGGACAGTCCGGCATTGAGCATAGTCATGTTATCATCTACATCCGCCGCGCCAGCTGCCAGATCAGCACCTCCTTTCTGCGCACCATTTACACCACTGTCCAGTGCATTTGCACCACTTTGCAGCTCTTCTGCCCCTGCTGCAACCGCACTGGCTCCGTCTGTATACCGGCCAATCCCCACTTCCAGCTCCCGGCTTCCGTCCACAAATACTAAGGCACTGTCTGAAAGGGCCTGCAGATTGTCGGTAATCGTCTGATTTCCGTCGGCCAGCTGATCCGTTCCGGTTTTCAGTTCACCCGAACCATCCGCCGCTTCCTGCATTCCGTCACCCAATTCCGCAAGCCTGCCGAACAGAACTTCTGTATACGTTTTTGTAACCTCTTCCCGTACCGAGCTCTCCAGTTCTTTCATCGCCGTCTCGCTCATCTTGGACGCGATGTAGTTCGTTCCCGGATTCGTTTCATAAGCCAGCGTCATCTTCTCCGGATGCGCGTCTGTCAGCGTTGAGGCATGAGCCGAAAAGTCCTCCGGTATGGTGATAACCATATAGTACGTGCCGTCCTCAAGGCCCTTCCGCGCCTCCGTCTCTGACGGAAACTGAAAGTCCAGAGAATCGTTCTTTTTCAGTTCCTCCATCAACGTTCCGCCAATATCCAGCTTCTGATCTTCATAGGTGACCGGCACGTCATGGTTGATGACCGCCACCGGAAGTTTATCGATATTCCCGTATGGATCCCACATGGATCCAAGGAAAAGTGTGGTATAGATTGTCGGGATCGCGATGACCGCTACTGTAACAATCAGTAAAATCTTATTTTTGAACAGCCTGTGCCATTCCTGTCTCAGCATTGTCTACTGTCCCCTTTCTTTTTGCAACATTAATTCTATTAATAGATATTGTGTTGATTTTTTAAGCATCCTGAATTATAGTAAAATCATAAAAAAGATACAACCATTAATCTAACACCGCTCTGTCTGTTAATGGATAATCAAACAATGTGGTGTCTATTATTTTTAAAGGAGGGAATGTTTCATGTCAAAAAATATGGACCGGCGGGTTCGCAAGACAAGAGCCCAGCTCCGTCAGGGACTGGCCGAACTTCTGAAAGAAAAGAGTTTAAAAGAGATCACGGTCAAAGAACTCGTAGAAAAAGTGGACATCAACCGTTCCACTTTCTATCTGCACTATGCGGATATCTATGACATGATGGAAAAGATTGAAAACGAACTGACCGGAGACATCGAAGATCTGATCCATACCCATCCGGTAAGTCCGTTCAACGAAGACAGCTTTCCGTTCATCGAGGATATTTTTTCCATCCTCGCAGAAAACCGGGATATCTGCGCCGCTCTCCTGGGTCCCAACGGTGATATCTCTTTTCTGCACCGGATTGAGAATATCCTCTCCGAGCACAGCCTGAACGCCCTGAAAGAAACATTTCCGGAGAAAATGGATGATCTGACATACTACTACGCCTTCTGTCTCTCCGGCTGTATCGGCCTGGTCAAAGCCTGGCTGTCAGATGGATCTTCCGTAAGTCCCCAGCATATGGCCGAACTTACATTTAAGCTCATCATGAACGCACTGAGGGGGTTCTATCCAGACTTTTCCGTAAGACATTCCTGATATTTACGGGGAAAATCTTCTCTGCGCTCTTTCTCTGCTTCCATTCGCAGCGCGCACTTCGATTCCGCGCTCCGCGCTGCTCATTGCTTCACGCAAAAAAACCGCCGTCCCCGCGGCTCGCAATGTCCGCAAAAACAGCGATTTCTAAGTGCGCGATCAGGGGTTCGAACCCTGGACACCCTGATTAAGAGTCAGGTGCTCTGCCAGCTGAGCTAATCGC
>DXIU01000085.1 GCA_019112765.1 Candidatus Mediterraneibacter norwichensis
CCGCCCGGATTCATCATTTTCTATAACGGAGAGGAAGAACAACCTGACAGAAAGATTTTAAAACTTTCAGATCTGTATGGAGCTGAAGAGAAAGAACACAGGCTTGAGCTGGAAGTGCTTATGCTGAATATTAATACAGGACATAATCCGGAACTGATGAAAGCCAGTCATACACTGCGGGAATATGCCGAATATACCGGCCGGGTCAGGAAGTATGCCAGAGAAATGCCCATCGCGGAAGCTGTGGAACAGGCGATCACCGAATGCATAAGGGAGGGAATCCTGAAGGACTTTCTGGAGAAAAATCAAGCGGAGGCGAAGAAAATGAGTATCTATGAATATGATCAGGAAAAACATCTCCGACAGGAACGTGAGGATGCCTGGGAAGATGGACGGATCGAAGGCGAACGGGCCGGTGAAAAAAATAAATTAAAGGAGCAGATACGCAAAAAACTTGCAAAAGGAAAATCTGTATCCGAGATAGCGGATATCCTTGAAGAGGAAGAAACAACAATTCAGGAACTCATTGACGAACTGAAAAAAGAAAAAGTATGAGATTTGAATCTGTGAATGGAGAAACTTCCGCCGGGGAGTGCGGGTATGGTGCCGGAGAGCACGCTTTCGCTCGGAACGCGGCGCAGCGGTACATAAGAGCGCAAAGGACGCGCTCTAAGTGCCGGCGTCGCTTTACGGCTCTCCATCACCATACCCGCACTCCCCGGCTGCGTTTTCCACTCACAATTTCAAATTCAGACAAGAAGAAATGAAGGCAGAACTTTTATCGACTGATACGGGAATTGTACTCTGTGCTGATGTCTGGAAACGGGTGTATTTTCCTGTTTCAAAAGCGGAGGGCAGACAAACAGTTGTCATAGTCGAAAAAGTTCTGTTTTTATTTGTTGAATTTGAAATTATCGTGGGCACTGCCGACTGGATGGACGCAGAAAACACCGGGATACAGACGGATGGATACGGCTTTCCGGGGAAAGTGGAGCCGGATTCCCGCCCCACTTTTTTCGGAATACAATTTTCATTTCATTGTATCCCGGTGTTTTCGTACCCTCTCCAGTTCCACGTCCCCGACAAATTCAAATCTGTCAGTTTATACTTCTCTCCACATATGTTGTATGCAGAATATGATGCGCTTTTTCACTTCCCGGCTCTCCCAGATATTCTTCATACAATTTCTTTATCGAAGGATTTTCATGGGATTTTCTCAGGGTCTTAGCTGCGTCGTTATCATACAGTGCCTTCGCGCGGATGGCTTTCACATCTTCAAAGTTTCTTACATCCGCGTGCACCTGGGGCTGGCCGCCGCCGTTGACGCATCCGCCCGGACAGCACATGATCTCTACAAAATGATAATCTGCCTGGCCCGCACGGATTTTGTCCATGATTACTTTTGCGTTGCTTAAGCCGGAAGCCACGGCCACTTTCACATCCGTTCCTGCCACGTTATATGTGGCTTCCTTGATGCCTTCTGTCCCGCGCACTTCTGTAAACTCCACATTTTCAAGAGTTTCTCCGGTCAGTTTTTCCACTGCGGTACGAAGAGCTGCCTCCATAACGCCTCCGGTAGCTCCGAAGATTACACCGGCTCCCGTGGACTCGCCCAGCGGGTCGTCGAATCCTTCCTCCGGCAGAGCCCGGAAGTTGATGCCGACCTTACGGATCAGCCGCGCCAGCTCCCTTGTCGTGATAGAAATATCCACATCCGGAACACCTGCGGCGTCCTGATCGTCTCTCTGGATCTCAAACTTTTTCGCAGTACAGGGCATCACGCTGACACAGACGATATCCTTCGGGTTCAGTCCCATCTTTTCAGCATAGTATGTTTTTGTCACTGCGCCGAACATCTGCTGGGGAGATTTGCAGCTGGACAGGTGCGCCAGCTGATCCGGATAGTAATGTTCACAGTACTTGATCCATCCCGGGGAGCAGGAAGTTATCATAGGCAGCACCCCGCCGTTTTTCACCCGGCCGATAAATTCATTGGCTTCCTCAACAATTGTAAGATCAGCGCTGAAGTCTGTGTCAAATACTTTGTCAAATCCGATCCTCCTCAGCGCAGCCGCCATCTTTCCTTCCACATCCGTACCCATGGGATATCCGAACTCTTCCCCGAGAGCAGCGCGGACAGAGGGCGCAGGCTGCACAACGACATGCTTTGTTTCATCTGCGATTGCCGCCAGCACATCATCCGTATTGTCTTTCTCATACAGGGCGCCTGTGGGACAGGCCGCAATACACTGTCCGCATCCCACGCAGCTGGTATCTCCCAGCCCCATTTCAAAGGCTGAGCCGATAAATGTTGCAAATCCTCTGTTATTCGGGCCGATCACACCTACAGACTGCACCTTCCCGCACACTGCAGAACAGCGGCGGCAGAGAATACATTTGTTATTGTCTCTGACCATATGTACAGCGCTGGTATCGGGCTCATAGCGCGGCATTTCTCCTGCGAAATGATCTTCATCCTCCACGCCCAGTTCCTGGCAGAGCTCCTGCAGTTCACAGTGTCCGCTTCTGACGCAGGACAGGCATTTCTTGTCATGCACAGACAGAAGAAGTTCCAGCGTCCGTTTCCTCGATTCGATCAGTTTCTGCGTATTGGTCAGAACTTCCATGCCTTCCGATACAGGATAGACACAGGCAGCCACCAGATTTCTTGCGCCTTTTACCTCTACCACGCACATGCGGCAGGCGCCGATTTCATTGATTTCTTTTAAATAGCACAGGGTGGGAATACGGATCCCCGCCGCATGTGCGGCTTCCAGGATTGTAGAGCCTGCCGGAGCAGTAACATTTAAGCCGTTAATTTTCAGATTCACATTTTCCATTTTCTCTACCCTCCCTTTACTCTTTATAAATCGCGCCGAATCTGCATTTTTCCATGCAGGCGCCGCATTTTACACATTTCTCCGGGTTAATCATATGCACTTCCCTTACGCTGCCGATGATCGCATCTGCCGGACAGGTTCTCGCGCAGAGTGTACATCCCTTACATTTATCCGGATCAATCTTATAGTGAAGAAGATCCTTACAGACGCCTGCCGGACATTTTTTATCCACAATATGCGCAATATATTCCTCTCTGAAATACCGCAGCGTGGAGAGTACGGGATTGGGAGCCGTCTGTCCAAGCGCGCAGAGAGAGCTGGTCTTCAGATGATTGCACAGCTCTTCCAGCCGGTCCAGATCTTCCATCTCTGCCTGTCCTTTTGTAATCTTTTCCAGGATTTCCAGCATACGCCTTGTTCCGATCCGGCAGGGTGTGCATTTCCCGCAGGATTCGTCTACTGTGAACTCCAGGAAAAACTTTGCGATATCCACCATACAGGTGTCCTCGTCCATAATGATCAGACCGCCGGAGCCCATCATGGAACCGATGGCGATCAGATTGTCATAGTCTATGGGCACATCCAGATGTTCCGCCGGGATACATCCGCCGGAGGGTCCGCCGGTCTGGGCCGCCTTGAACTTCTTCCCGCCGGGAATGCCTCCGCCGATCTCTTCCACGATCTCCCGCAGTGTAGTTCCCATGGGTATCTCCACCAGCCCGGTGTTGTTGATCTTTCCGCCCAGAGCGAATACTTTGGTTCCCTTGGACTTTTCCGTTCCCATGGACGCGAACCATTCCGGCCCGTTTACAATAATCTGGGGAATATTCGCAAATGTTTCTACGTTATTTAATATGGTCGGTTTCTGAAACAGACCTTTCAATGCAGGGAACGGCGGGCGGGGTCTTGGCTCTCCCCTGCTGCCTTCAATAGATGTCATGAGAGCCGTCTCCTCGCCGCACACAAATGCACCTGCACCGAGTCTCAGTTCTATATCAAAATCAAATCCGCTTTCAAAAATATTTTTCCCGAGAAGTCCGTATTCCCGTGCCTGGGCAATGGCAATCTCAAGACGTTTTACGGCAATGGGATATTCCGCACGCACATAAATATACCCCTGGGACGCCCCGATCGCGTATCCGGCAATGGCCATAGCCTCCAGTACCGCATGAGGATCTCCCTCCAGAATGGAACGGTCCATAAATGCTCCCGGATCTCCTTCGTCTGCGTTGCAGCAGACATACTTCTGATCCGCCTCATTTGCCGCCGCGAACTTCCACTTCAGGCCGGTGGGGAAACCGGCGCCGCCTCTGCCTCTCAGACCGCTGTCCAGCAGGATCTGGATCACATCTTCCGGCTTTTTCTCTGTCAGCACAATGCCAAGAGCCTCGTAGCCTCCGGTGCCTATGTATTCTTCAATATTTTCCGGGTTAATCACACCGCAGTTTCGCAGAGCAACCCTGTGCTGTTTTTTATAAAAATTCGTCTCATTGAGAGGAGTAATTTTGTCTGTTTTTGTTGTCTCTTCATAGAGCAGGCGGGTCACAACTCTTCCTTTCAGAAGATGTTCCGCCACGATCTCCGGAATGTCATCCTCCTGTACCATGGAATAAAAAGTACCTTCCGGATATACAATCATAATCGGTCCCAGAGCGCACAGGCCGAAACAGCCGGTCTTTACCACGCCGACTTCCTCGGAAAGCCCCTGGGCCGCAATCTCTTTTTCCAGTCTGTCAATAATTCTCTGGCTTCCGGAGGAGGTACATCCTGTTCCGCCGCAGACAAGTACATGTGAACGATACATATTCTTCCACCTCCTCTTTCTACTCGGCTTTTTCCTGAGCGGCGCTCAGCGTGTACTTTGTCACCACCTGTCCGCCCAGCAGATGAAGCCGCAGCACTTCCAGCGCCTTCTCCGGAGTCATTTTCACATATGTCACCTTTTCTTTGCCCGGCGCCATTACTTCCACGATAGGCTCATACTGGCACAGCCCGATGCATCCGGTCTGAGTCACATTGATCTTATCGCTGAGCCCCTGTTCCTGAACCGCGTCAGAAAGCGCCGTAAGCACCGGCCTTGCTCCGCTGGCAATTCCGCAGGTAGCCATACCTACAACAACCCGGGTCTGCTTTTCGTTTTCGGCGCGGACGCCGACCCGTCCCTGCATCTTTGCCCTGATTGCGCGTAATTCTTCGAGAGATTTCATAGCTTTCCTCCAATTCTGCTTTCAATTCTTCTGTCTCTTTCTGTTCATGTTTCCGATTGGTCTGTTCTTAACTTCCACTTTTTCATCTTTATTCATTATCTTAGATCTATATATCTGCTCCTCCGTCCGTGTCTGTTTTCCCTGACTCCAGATATTCCTTTATGAATGCAGACACTTCCGGCTCGCGAAGAGAAATACCGTCTCCCAGAATTTCCCGGACCTCCCGGGTATCCAGGGCGAAGCTTTTCTCTTCAAATCTGTATGTATACCGGAAACGGATATGCTCATTAAATATGACCAGCGTATGAATCACTGAGCTGATATCCCCCAGCGGCATTCTGTCAATATGAGACAGGCCGAACACCGCTTTTACTGTCGTTCCTTTTCCTTTTTCTGAATCAATCTGAAAGCTGCCGCCCGTACTCACCGCTGCCTGCCGGAAAAACGGGATTCCCAGTCCCACTTTCCGTGTAGTTCTTGTAGTGAAAAACGGATCTTCCGCATGAGCCGCTTCTTCCGCTGTCATACCCTGCCCGTTGTCGCTGACCGTTACTGCCAGAATGTCCTGCGCAGGCTGTACGTCCACTTCAATTTCCACAAAAGAAGCCTGTGCCCGGATAGAATTCTCAGCCACATCCAGAATGTTCAGAGAGATCTCCGGCATCATGCGCTTACTCGTACTTTGCCAGAATCCCGTCCAGATCGTCCACTGTAAGACGGCCGTACACTTCGTCGTTAATCATCATAACCGGGGCAAGCCCGCAGGCTCCCACGCAGCGGCACGCATCCAGAGAAAACTTGCCGTCAGGCGTACATTCTCCGCCTACAATGCCGAGCTTTTCCATCAGTGCATTGTAGATATCTCCCGACCCCTTGACATAGCAGGCCGTGCCAAGACAGACAGAAATCCGGTATCTTCCTTTTGGGTTCAGCGTAAACTGGGAATAAAATGTAGCGACGCCGTAAATCTTTTCCAGGGGAATACCGGTTTCATCTGAAATGACCTTCTGCACTTCCAGCGGAAGATATCCATATATATCCTGTGCCTTCTGCAGAATCGGCATCAGGGCACCTTTTTCATCTTTCAGCTCGGAAATTACTTTTAAAAGCGCCTCTTCCTGTTCCTTTGTTCCGGAAAACGGAACGCTTCCTGTTTTAGCAGCCATTCTTCAACCTCCATTTCTCGCATATATTGGTGCTCATTACAACCATGATAGCATAGGGTATCACAAAATTCCACCGGAATATTTGTGAAATTTTATGAAATATTTTATTTTTCCAGATTATTTTATTTTAATAATAATACAAAATATACAATTTTTCGTTCCGTTGCTTTTTTTATATGTAAATGTTATACTGAATGAAACTTTTGACTGATTACTTTTAATTTCAGGGATAATTTTCAGGAGGTTTTATGACAATCAGAGAGATGCAGAAAATTCTGGACGCGCAGTTTCTGTACGGCGAGGAACTGGCGGATGTGGATGCGGAATTTGTCTTTTCCGCCGATATGATGAGCGACGTTCTCGCCTACTGCGGCAAATGCTCCGTTCTTATGACAGGTCTATGCAATCCCCAGGTGGTGCGTACCGCGGAAATGCTGGACATTGTCTGTATTATTTTCGTCCGGGGAAAAATGCCGGACGAACATATGCTTGCCCTTGCCATGGGGAAAGGAATCGCGGTTCTTGCAACGGAACACTATATGTTTACAGCATGCGGCCTTCTCTACGAGCACGGACTCAGAGGAGGTGCTTAGATGGGGGATCAGCTGATATTCACCTATGACATAGACGGCAGCGACTTTACCCGTGCAGGTGAAGCCAGCAGTTCTGTCAAGAACAAGCTGAAAATGCTGGGTGTAAACAGTGAGATTATCCGGCGGGTGGCCATTGCCATGTACGAAGGTGAGATCAACATGGTTATCCACGCCGACGGAGGCCAGATCACAGTCACTGTTTCAGATGACGATATTGTCATGGTTCTTACGGACAAAGGCCCCGGCATACCGGATATCGGGAAGGCTATGCAGGAGGGCTATTCCACGGCCAGACCGGAAGTCCGCTCCCTGGGCTTCGGCGCCGGAATGGGCCTTCCGAACATGAAGCGATATACCGACCAGATGGAAATTGATACCGTCGTCGGGAAGGGCACTACCATAACCATGAAAGTAGCGTTTTAAAGGAGGTGCGTCATTGAACAAAGACAAATTTATCCGTTCTGTCCGCCTGAAGGAATCTGCCTGTCAGGGATGCATCAACTGTATCAAGCACTGCCCTACACAGGCGATCCGGGTGCACAACGGAAAGGCACACATCATAGATAAATTCTGCATTGACTGCGGGCGGTGCATCCGCTACTGTCCCCACCATGCGAAAATTGCTATCTATGATCCCCTTTCCGTAATCAATAATTTCAAATACACTGTCGCCCTTCCGGCCCCTTCTCTCTATGCGCAGTACAACAATCTGACCAGCACGGACATTGTACTTAACGCACTTCTGAAACTGGGATTCGATGACGTATACGAAGTAAGCGCAGCAGCAGAACTTGTATCGGAGGCTTCCAGGGAATACATAAAAACTCATGAAAAAGAAGCGCCCTTTATCAGCTCCGCCTGCCCTTCTGTCATCCGTCTGATCCGTGTGAAGTTTCCCGCCCTGCTCTCCCGGCTGCTTCCCATCAAAGCTCCGGTGGAAGTCGCGGCAGAAATTGCCCGGGCCAGGGCCATGAAAAAGACCGGACTGAAACCGGAGGAGATCGGTATTATCTTTATCTCTCCCTGTCCGTCCAAAGTCTCCTATGCAAAAGCGCCTCTGGGCATTGAAAAAAGCAATATTAACAATGTAGTGGCCATCAAGGATATCTATCCCCTGCTTCTGCCCCATATGAAGCACGACGAAAGTCAGCTTACACCGCTGTCCAACTCCGGCAGAATCGGAATCGGATGGAGCAGCGCCGGCGGAGAGGTAGGCGGACTCCTGGTGGACAGCTATCTGGCGGGAGACGGAATCGTCAATATTCTACGGGTTCTGGAAGAACTGGAGGACGAAAAGCTTCACGGACTGACCTTTGTCGAGTTAAGCGCCTGCACCGGCGGCTGCGTCGGCGGCACTCTCACCGTGGAAAATGAATATATTGCCGCCACAAAGACAAAGCGTCTCGCAAAATATCAGCCGGTGTCCAAAAACCACTTATCTGACAATCCGGAAATCGAAAGCATGTACTGGGCGGATGATGTGGAGTACGAACCGGTCTTCCGTCTGGGCAATACATTCAAGGAAAGCCTGCGCATGATGAGCGAAGTAGAACAGCTCACCGCCCGGTTCCCGGGTCTGGACTGCGGTTCCTGCGGCGCTCCCACCTGCCAGACTCTGGCGGAAGACATTGTCCGGGGAGACGCCACGCCGAACGACTGTATCTATGTTCTCCGCTCCAATATCGCAGACCTTTCCCAAAAAATCCGGCATCTCACCCGGGAAAGAGAATCCGGGGACAGCATGCCTGAGGAAGACAAAGTTCTCCTTCGGAAATACATCAGCGAACTGACCACGGATCTGGCCTCCTTCGGGGTGCCGGAGAGACAGAAAAGAAAGGACTAGGTGATCCACATGAAACTGCAGACAATACTGAAACTGCCGGACTGCCGTGTTCTGTCAGAAGGCAGGCCGGAGCGGGAAGTCACCCGGGTCTTCTGCTGCGATCTTTTAAGCATCGCCATGAGCAGAGCCCCCTCTGACAGTGTATGGGTAACGGTAATGGGGAATAAAAATACAGTAGCCGTCGCCTCGCTCGCTGACGTAGCCTGTATCGTACTGGCAGAGGGCGTCTCCATGGACCGAGATTCTCTGGAGAAAGCGTCGGAAGAAGGGATTGCAGTTCTTTCCACAGAGCTCCCTGTCTTTGACATGGCCCTGAATATTTACAGGGCGGGCATGGAATGATCCCTCTTTTTTATGACCTGCACATTCATTCCTGCCTTTCCCCATGCGGGGATGATGACATGACTCCGGCAAATCTGGTCGGGATGGCTGCGGTCAAGGGACTGGATGTCATTGCTCTGACGGACCACAACAGCTGCCGGAACTGTCCCGCTGCCCTCTATCACGGAAAAAACTACGGCGTCACTGTAATTCCGGGTATGGAACTGACCACTGCGGAGGAAGTCCATGTGATCTGTCTGTTTCCCACACTGGAAGGCGCGCTGGCATTTGACGCCTATGTATATGAGCGTCTCCTTCCCGTTCCGAACCGGGAGGACATCTTCGGGAAGCAGCAGATCATGAATAAGAAAGACCAGGTGACAGGCACGGTAGAAAACCTGCTGATCAACGCCACTTCCATTTCCTTTGACAACGCCCTTCCTCTTGTGGAGTCTTTCGGAGGCATCGCCTACCCGGCTCACGTAGATAAATCTTCCACAAGCCTCCTTTCCAATCTGGGCTTTGTCCCTCCGGACAGCAGATTTTCCTGTGCGGAATTTCATGACTTCCGGAATCTCCACCGGATCCGCAGAGAGCATCCGTATTTTGAGAAGTGCAATGTAATCTGTTCTTCCGACGCCCATTACCTGGAAGATATCCATGAACCGGAATACCGGATTCTGGCAGAATCCCGGAAAATCAATGATATCCTGAAAGCCCTGGTGCGGTGTGAATGGAAATAGCAAAGATTAATTTTAAGAAATGTTATTAAGAATCCCTTGCTTTGTCCATTTCTCCTGCTATAATAGGTTTGGTAATATTTGTGCGGCAGCCCTCTGCCACAGCGGTCTGCCCGATAATTTTTTTCTAAGGAAGGAGACTCATCTACATGATACATGTTACAGAAACTATCAAATATGTCGGTGTCAACGACCACCAGGTAGATCTTTTCGAAGGCCAGTATGTCGTGCCCAACGGAATGTCTTACAACTCCTATGTTATTGACGATGACAAAATCGCTGTTATGGATACTGTGGACATTCACTTCACTCATGAATGGCTGGACAACCTGGCAAATGTTCTGAATGGAAGAAAGCCGGATTACCTGATCATCCAGCACATGGAGCCGGACCACTCCGCAAATATTGAGAATTTCCTGAAAACATATCCGGATACAACCGTTGTTGCCACAGCAAAAGCATTCGCCATGATGGACTGCTTCTTCAGCCTGGATCCCCAGGTAAAGCGGCTGACAGCTGAAAACGGCTCCACATTGTCTCTTGGAAAACACGAGCTGACTTTCGTATTTGCTCCGATGGTTCACTGGCCGGAAGTTATGATGACTTACGACAGCACGGACAAAGTGCTCTTCTCCGCGGACGGATTCGGAAAATTCGGCGCCCTGGACGCAGAGGAAGACTGGGATGATGAAGCCCGCCGCTACTATATCGGCATTGTAGGAAAATATGGCGCACAGGTACAGGCTGTCCTTAAAAAGGCTGCCGGACTGGACATTCAGATCATCTGCCCGCTCCACGGCCCGGTACTGAAAGAAGATCTGGGACACTATATCGGAAAATATGACGTCTGGTCTTCCTATGCTGTAGAGTCAGAGGGAATTGTAATCGCATACACTTCCGTATACGGCAACACAAGAAAAGCTGTGGAAATGCTGGCTGAGCAGCTGAAAGCAAAAGGCTGCCCGAAAGTAGTCGTACATGACCTGGCAAGATGTGATATGTCCCAGGCAGTTGCAGATGCATTCCGCTACGGCAAACTGGTTCTTGCCACTACAACATATAATGCAGAGATTTTCCCGTTCATGAAACAGTTTATCGACCACCTGACCGAGCGCAACTATCAGAAGCGTACCATCGGCCTGATTGAAAATGGTTCCTGGGCTCCTCTTGCAGCAAAAATTATGAAGGGCATGTTTGAGAAATCCAAAGATATTACCTGGCTGAACACAACTGTAAAGATCAAATCTGCAGTCAGCTCAGAAAACAAAGATCAGATTCAGGCAATGGCTGACGAGCTCTGCCAGGAGTATATCGCTCAGTCTCCGGAAGCTGCAAATAAAAATGATCTTACCGCCCTGTTCCGCATCGGATACGGCCTGTACGTAGTTACATCCAACGACGGAAAGAAGGACAACGGTCTGATCGTCAACACAGTAACTCAGCTTACTGACACACCGAACCGTGTGGCTGTAAATATCAATAAGGCAAACTACTCTCACCACATCATCAAACAGACCGGCATTCTTAATGTAAACTGCCTGTCTGTAGACGCGCCGTTCAGCGTATTCGAAAGATTCGGATTCCAGAGCGGACGTACAGTGGACAAGTTTGAAGGCATCACACCGGTTCGCTCCGACAACGGCCTGATCATTCTGCCAAAATACATCAACGCTGCCATTTCACTGAAAGTTGAGCAGTATGTTGATCTGGACACTCACGGCATGTTTATCTGCTCTGTAACGGAAGCCCGCGTAATGAGCGAAAAGGAGACAATGAGTTACACCTATTATCAGAATAATGTAAAACCGAAGCCGGATACTGAAGGCAAGAAAGGATTTGTCTGCAAGGTGTGCGGATATATCTATGAAGGAGACGTACTCCCGGACGACTTTATCTGCCCGCTCTGCAAACACGGTGCAGCTGATTTTGAACCGATCCAGTAATCAGGACCGGAACAGCAGCGCATATCGGCGAAGGTAGTGCAAAAAACTTTGTGGCTTTGGTAAAAAATGGCTCCTTTTTGGTAAGAATTACAAATATGACAATTCTTATCGAAAAGGAGTTTATTTATAGCAGTAGCAAAAAACCAAATACGACAGATTATTACAGAAAACAGCATTACCAGTGTGACTGATGTTTACGCCCTTCTGGAAGCTGAGATGGATGCTGCTCTGGACTATGAAAAAAATTATAAATGTGATCTCTCTATGCCCCTGGAATGATCACAAGAGGTATTCATGATCCGATCCAGGAACTTTATGGGATTGAACTTTCCGCCGAAATGGTCAGCAAAATCACGGCCGAGATTCTTCCGGAAGCGAAAGAGTGGCAGTCACGTCCGCTGAACCCTGTATATCTGTTCGTTTTCATGGACTACATCCATTATAAAATCCATGAAGATGGCAGAATCCTCAGCCGTGCTGCTTATATTGTACTGGGAGTTACCATGGAAGGCTATAAGGAGATTCTCAGTATTACCGTGGGAACAAATGAGACCAGTAAATTCTGGCTGGAAATACTTAACAACCTGAAAAACCGTGGTGTGCAGGATGTTCTGCTCTTCTGCGTAGACGGTCTCCGCAGATTTAAAGACGCAATTCAGGCCGTTTTTCCACAGGCACAGATTCAGCGCTGTGTAATCCATATGCTGCGCAATTCTTATAAATATGTGAATTATAATGATCTGAAGAAGTTTTCCGCAGACTACAAAGCTGTCTATAACGCGCCCAATGAATCTGCAGCCCTTTCGGAATTGGAAACGATTAAGGAAAAATGGGGGAGGAAATATCCCTATGCGATCAGCAACTGGGAAGATGTAAGTTCTTTCTTCCAGTTTTCCGGGGATATCAGGTAGAATTATGTATACCACAAACATCATAGAAGGGCTGAATCGCCAATACAGGGAAGTCACAAAAACAAAGAGTGTGTTTC
>DXIU01000086.1 GCA_019112765.1 Candidatus Mediterraneibacter norwichensis
TCAGAGTACACGACTTTCCAGGGAGGGTGCTCTGAGACTTTTTCTTTCTGTAGTCTTATGACAGTATACAGAGCAATCCGCTGACAGGCAAGTAGATCATAAATATGCTATTTTAAGAAATCAACAACAATTCACAGGAGAAAATGTCCCTATTTTTCGTGAGAAAAATTCATAAAATGACATTTTACACAGAGTCATTTCTGATTTCAATTCTGAAGTTCTGACGTTTTATAAATGAACAATCCCGAAGTTTATATGAAAATATTCAGATTTCTCATATCTGAAAAAATTCTGCATTCCGGCGGGCCGGAGTGTAGAAATATGTAGAACGGTTTTTGAGGACAGGCGCGCAAAGATGGTCTATAATGTGCACAAACACAATTTACACCGTCATCTGGCAGGAGAATAGTGTGGGAGAGAAATCAGACAGGAGGGTTTGTTATGTTTGCTACATTAAGAAATTTAGCGACAGATACCAATGCAATTGTCTATCTGATGACAGCGGTTGGTATACTGGGGGTGCTGGCAAAAATCATTAACCAGCTTACGCTTCACCGACTGGTAAAGGCGGCAGGAAACATGCCGAAAAGTACGCACAGACTGATAAAACTCGTCAGAGCCAAATATGAACACGCATGTATGATACACGATTCAGTGGAAAATATTGATGCGTTTGTTGAAAAATACATATATGAATACAGAGGTTTTCTGTTCCGGATCCACACATGGAGACAGATAGAACTGCTGTCCGTGTGGTTTGCCGGCATTCTTGCAGCGCTGGGAGCGGCGCTTAATTACCTTTCTTCCGGATTTTCAGAATCCGTTTATCAATATATTGCAGGCGGGCTTGCCGAGATGGTGCTTCTGTCCGTGATCATCAGGCTTTCCGATGAGCCTTATAAAGTAAATGCAGTGAAGATGTACATGGTGGATTATCTGGATAATATCTGTGCATTCCGGCTGAGAAGACAGAGAACATCAGAGAGAGAATCCATTGATGTTATCGCTGCAGAAAGTTCTGCCAAATCTGCATTTCAGACAGAAGTACAGGAGAGCGAGCAGGAAGATGCGCCGGCGGTTTCAAAAGCTGCGTCGGGAAAGAGCAGATCCAGGGGCATTTTAAGAAGCGGTTCCAAAGCTGAAGCCCAGGAAGCCCGGGGCCGGGAGGTCAGGGCTCAGGAGTCCGGAGGTCAGGAGGCACGGGGAAAGGTATCCCGCGCAGGAGAATCCGGAGATCCGGAGGAGGTGAAATATGCGGAAACAGACAAGGAGTCCCGGCTGTCCATTAATATCGAGGGAGAGCCCAGAACAGCAGAAAAAGGCGAAGCCGCACGGCAGGCGGTGCGCAGAGCTGTAAATGAAAGAAATGAAGAGGAGGACAGACCGGTGCTCAGGGAGGAAACAATACGGCAGATTCTGGAGGAATTTCTGGCATGATTTCTGCAGAATACTGATCTGGAAAAGAAAAACCGGAAGTATTGCTGAAAGGGGAGGCTGTGTTTCATATTCAGAGGAAAGGGTTTTGATAAAGCACCTTGTTTTAACTTGAATAAGAAACGCAGATTTGGTAAAATGTGCATAGAGTATCGGGCGCGGAAACCGGTTTTTTGAACGCCCATCAGGCGGACCCGCATGGTTAAGCGGGAAAACAGAGCGGTGAGACAGGATGACGCACCGACACTGCAAAAGAAAAGATCGAAGATCAGGGAGGAAGGATAACGATGAGCAATGTAACATTTGACTATTCAAAGGCAAGCGGTTTTGTGCAGGAGCACGAGATCGAATATATGAGCGAACTGGCTGAGCAGGCAAAGGACAGGCTGCTTGCGAGGACAGGAGCGGGAAATGATTTTCTGGGATGGATTGACCTTCCGGTAGATTATGACAAGGAAGAGTTTGACCGTATTCTGAAAGCGGCAGAAAAGATTAAAAGTGATTCAGATGTACTTGTTGTCATCGGAATCGGCGGTTCCTATCTGGGAGCAAGAGCGGCGATCGAATTTCTGGGACATTCTTTTGCGAATGAGGTGTCCAGAGAGATCAGAAAAGCGCCGGAGATCTATTTTGCAGGAAACAGCATCAGCAGCACATACCTGAAAGACCTGATCGATGTGATCGGAGACAGGGATTTCTCTGTGAATGTAATTTCAAAATCAGGAACAACCACAGAACCGGCCATCGCCTTCCGTGTATTTAAAGAGCTTCTGGAGAAGAAGTACGGAAAAGAAGGGGCTGCAGGAAGAATATATGCGACAACAGATAAGGCAAAAGGAGCGCTGAAAAATCTGGCGACAGAAGAAGGCTATGAGACTTTCGTAGTACCGGATGACGTAGGAGGACGTTTCTCAGTCCTCACTGCTGTAGGTCTGCTTCCCATTGCCGCAAGCGGCGCGGATATTACAAAACTGATGGAAGGCGCTGCGGCAGCAAGAAAAGATGCTGTCGAGAAAGATTTCGCGGAAAATGACGCAATGAAATATGCGGCAGTCAGAAACATTCTTCTCCGCAAAGGAAAAGTGGTTGAAGTGCTGGCCAACTATGAGCCGGGACTGCACTATGTATCAGAATGGTGGAAACAGCTTTACGGAGAGAGCGAGGGTAAAGACCAGAAAGGTATTTTCCCGGCATCTGTAGACCTTACAACAGATCTGCACTCCATGGGACAGTTTATCCAGGACGGAAACAGAATTATGTTTGAGACAGTGATGAATGTGGAGAAATCCAGGGAAGAGATCATCATTAACGAAGAGCCGGTCGATCTGGACGGACTGAACTATCTTGCAGGAAAGAATATGGATTTTGTAAATAAGAGCGCTATGAATGGTACGATTCTCGCGCATACTGACGGAAATGTGCCGAACCTCAGAGTAAACATTCCGGCGCAGGATGAGTATTCTCTTGGACAGCTTTTCTATTTCTTTGAATTTGCATGCGGCGTGAGCGGATATTTACTCGGTGTTAATCCGTTCAACCAGCCGGGTGTTGAGAGCTACAAGAAAAATATGTTTGCTCTGCTCGGAAAGCCGGGCTATGAGGCAGAGAGAGAAGAGCTGCTGAAGAGACTGTAGGGAGAATAGCATAATAAGTTTGAAGTGCCCGTAAAAATAGGGTATAATATAAGGCAGTCGGAGAAAACCGGCTGCCTTTTTGATTCTGTGTATCCGGGGGAAGAGGCCGGCAGCAGGTGATACAGGTATGATACACAGAGCAGGATTGCAGGGGCCGGTAATGTAAAGGAGGAAGTTATTATGTTACGAATCGGGATGCTGACAAGCGGCGGAGACTGTCAGGCACTGAACGCGGCTATGCGCGGCGTTGTAAAGGGAATCTGTTCCAAGAGGAACGATGTTGAGATCTACGGCTTTAAAGATGGATATAAAGGTCTGATTTACGCAGATTTCAGTATGCTTACGTCAAAAGATTTTTCCGGAATTCTCACAAGAGGCGGAACGATTCTCGGAACATCAAGACAGCCGTTCAAGCTGATGCGTGTTCCGGACAAGGACGGACTGGACAAGGTGGAAGCGATGAAGCATACATATCACAAGCTGAATCTGAACTGCCTTGTGATACTTGGAGGAAACGGAACCCACAAAACAGCCAATATGCTTCGGGAAGAAGGACTGAATGTTATTACTCTTCCGAAGACAATTGACAATGATCTCTGGGGAACGGAGATGACTTTCGGATTCCAGAGCGCAGTAGACATTGCTACGGATACAATTGACAGAATACATACAACAGCGACTTCTCACAGCCGTGTATTTATTATAGAAGTAATGGGACATAAAGTAGGACATGTTACTCTGCATGCAGGAATTGCAGGCGGCGCGGACATTATCCTCCTTCCGGAGATTCCGTATGACATCAAAGCCATCAAGAAAGTCATCGAAGGCCGTTCCAAAGCAGGCAAGCCATTTACAATTCTTGCAGTGGCAGAGGGCGCGATTTCCAAGAAAGACGCCAAATTGTCCAAGAAAGAGTACAAAGAGAAGCTGGCAAAGAGAAAATATCCCTCTATCGCATATGAGCTGGCGGAGCAGATTGAGCAGGAAACGGACAAAGAGGTCCGCATTACCGTTCCGGGACATACCCAGCGCGGCGGTTCTCCGTGTGCGTACGACAGAGTATTTGCCACACGTGTGGGCGCAAAGGCAGCAGAGCTGATTCTGAAGGAAGAATATGGGTACATGGTTGCCATGAAGAACGGTGAGACTACAAAAGTTCCGCTGGGTGATGTGGCAGGAAAGCTGAAAACAGTGGATCCGAAGTGCAGCATTATCAAAGAGGCAAGAATGATCGGCATCAGCTTCGGAGATGAATAAATCAGGAACAGGAGAGTAATTCATGTCATATACGGCACTTTACAGAAAATTCCGGCCCACAGTATTTGAAGATGTCAAGGGGCAGGATCATATTATTACTACATTACAGAACCAGATTAAGGCAAACCGTATCGGACATGCGTATTTGTTCTGCGGAACAAGAGGTACCGGGAAGACGACAGTGGCGAAAATATTTGCAAAAGCCGTAAACTGTGAACACCCGGTTGACGGAAGTCCCTGCGGCGAATGTGCCATGTGCAGATCGATTGCGGCCGGGACTTCCATGAATGTAATCGAAATTGACGCCGCGTCAAACAATGGCGTGGACAGCATCAGGGAAATCCGGGAAGAGGTGACTTACCGTCCGACGGAAGGACGGTACAAGGTCTACATTATCGACGAGGTGCATATGCTCTCCATAGGAGCTTTCAACGCGCTGCTGAAAACGCTGGAAGAACCGCCGGAGTATGTTATTTTTATTCTGGCTACAACGGAGATCCACAAGATTCCGGTTACGATTCTTTCCCGGTGCCAGCACTATGATTTTAAAAGAATCAGCATCGAGACCATAACGGACCGGATGAAAGAGCTGATGGACACAGAGAAAGTGGACGTAGAGGACCGGGCGCTGACCTACATTGCAAAGGCGGCGGACGGTTCTATGCGTGATGCGCTGAGCCTTCTGGATCAGTGCATCGCGTTTTATCTGGGACAGAGGCTGACCTATGATAATGTACTGGAAGTTCTGGGCGCAGTGGATACGGATGTGTTCAGCAGGCTTCTGAGAAAAATTCTGAACAGAGATGTGGCAGGTGTGCTGGATATTGTGGATGATCTGGTTATGATGGGCAGGGAGCTGACCCAGCTTGCGTCGGATTTTACCTGGTATCTGCGGAACTTGCTTCTGCTGAAAACATCTGATAATATAGAGGATGTGCTGGATGTATCCACAGAAAATATGGTACAGCTCAAAGAAGAGGCTCAGATGATTGAGACAGATATGCTGTTCCGCTATATCCGGATCTTTTCCGAACTTTCCGGACAGTTAAAATACAGCACTCAGAAACGGATTATGCTGGAAGTGGCACTGATTAAAATGTGTGTTCCGGCCATGGAGACAGACCAGGATTCTGTGCTTGACCGGATTCGTGCAGTGGAACAGAAGCAGGAAGAACTGGAGAAGGGTCTGGAAAACGGATCTGCGCAGAGGGTTGTGTATGTCAGCGGTGATTCTGCCTCTGGAAATGGTCCGGAGGGAAGCAGCAGTACGGAAAGAAGAGCATCTGCGAAAACCGAGCTTCCTGCGGCTATACCTGAGGAGGTACAGGAAGTGGTTAAAAACTTCCGGTCCATCGCAGATGAAGCCTCCGGCATGATCAGAGGATATCTGAAGAAGGCCCGGCTGAGTCTGGGAGGGGACAACCGGCTGCTTATTGTGCTTCCGGACAGTCTCGGCGTCAGTGTAGTGGGAAGAGAGGATCATGTGCAGGAGCTGACAGATCTGATAGAGCAGAAAATCGGGAAACAGGTTGAGATAGACGTGCGCTGCATCGAGGAAGGCAGACGCTTCGAAGATACCTTTGTGGATATCGAGCAGAAAATAAATATGGAAATCACTGTGGAGGATTAAATATGGCAAAACGAGGAGGTTTCCCTGGCGGCGGAATGCCGGGAAATATGGCAAATCTTATGAAGCAGGCGCAGAGAATGCAGCGCCAGATGGAAGAACAGCAGAAAGAACTGGAATCCAAAGAATTCACTGCCACAGCAGGCGGCGGCGCGGTTGAAGTAACCGTATCAGGAAAAAGAGAAGTACTGAAAGTAAAACTGGCGGAAGAAGTCGTAGATCCTGACGATATCGAAATGCTGGAAGACCTGATTGTGGCGGCGGCAAACGAAGCACTCAGAAAAGTAGAAGAAGAATCCGGCGCAGCAATGTCAAAACTGACAGGCGGAATGCCGGGGATGTTCTAGTCTGCAGAATATTCTGAAAATACGCGCCAAAGGGGACGGACCCTTTTGGAAAGGGGTCTGTCCCCTTTGAGCAGAATATTCAGAATCTTTGCGTATAAAAGGGGCTGGCGCTTGAAATTGGAGCCGCTCCTTTTCAATTTATGACAGAGGTGTAAAAAATGGACTATTACAGTAATCAGATCAGCCGTCTGATCGAGGCTTTTTCCCGTCTGCCTGGCATTGGAAACAAGTCAGCGCAGCGTCTGGCTTTTCATGTGATCAATATGCCGCTGGACCAGGTGGAAGCTCTGGCCGCTGCAATTGTGGATGCGAGAAAGAATGTGAAATACTGCAAGGTGTGCTGTACCCTGACAGACCAGGAAATCTGTCCGATCTGCAGCAATAATGAGCGGGATCACAGGACAATTATGGTGGTTGAGACGCCGCGGGACCTGGCTGCTTATGAAAAGACTGGAAAATACAACGGTGTCTATCATGTGCTGCACGGGGCCATCTCACCCATGCTTGGAATCGGACCGGGAGATATTCGTCTGAAGGAGCTGATGGAACGGCTGCAGGGGGATGTGGACGAGGTGATTATAGCTACAAATTCCAGTCTGGAAGGCGAGACGACGGCTATGTATATCAGTAAACTGATCAAACCGGCAGGAATTAAGGTAAGCCGGATCGCAAGCGGAGTTCCCGTGGGAGGCGATCTGGAATATATTGATGAAGTTACGCTGCTCCGTGCATTGGAGGGCAGAACAGAACTTTAACGGGGTCTCCTGCAGATCCTGGAGTCTGTCTTTATTTTTCTGAAGTGTGAGGGATTTTTATGAGCAGAAAAAAGGTGACGTCATCTGATGTAGCAAAGAGGGCGGGAGTTTCCCAGGCCACTGTGTCAATGGTTCTGAATAAAAAATATAATGTATCTTTTTCAAAGGAAGTAATTCAGAATGTGGAACAGGCAGCCGCGGAGCTTGGCTATGTGCTGCCGAAGAGAAAGGTTCAGAGGGAAGAACGAAGAGAAAAACTTCTGGTCGTGATCAGCCCGAACCTGACAAATCCATATTATGTCATGCTTCTCCAGGGCATTGAATCCAGAGCCACAGAGCAGGGATACGGGATTTTTGTCTGCAATACCCAGCGCGATCTGAAGCTGGAAGAGCGGTATCTGAAAATGATGTCCGATATCAATCCTCAGGGAATCATTTATATCTGTAATCCAAGTAAATGTTTTATGGGAAAAGTGGAAGAACTGTCCAAAAAGATTCCGGTGGTTGTTATTAATAATCAGGATGAGAAGCTGAATGTGGACGCAGTTGAACTGGATAATTCGAAACTGGGGCGTCTAATGGCCAGACATCTGATCGAACTGGGACATCGGCATGTGGCATATATCGCGTCCCCTCTTACGGTGCGTCAGAAGCAGAGATCCCGGCGTGTGGAAGGATTTCTGGCGGAATTTCAGAGTGTGGGCCTTGGGGAAAATGTGATTATCAAGGCAGCTGATGAGAGAACAGATGCGGATATACCGGGAATTGACTCGGAATACCGGATCGGATATGATCTGACAAAGGAACTGCTGAAAGAGCATAAAGAGCTGACAGCAATTGCGGGGCTCAACGATATGATTGCGTTCGGAATTCTGGATGCGCTTCATGATGAAAAATACAAAGTGCCGGGGGATATGTCCGTGATGGGATGCGACAATACACTGTTTGCAAAAGTAAAAAAAGTATCCCTTACCACCATAGAACATTTTGTGATTTACAAGGGAATGGATGCCTTTGACATCATAACAAAAAAGATTAATTCCCGCAGGAAAAAATATACGGAAATTGAACCTGTAAGCATTTATCATGTGGAATATGAACCCCGGATTGTAGTCAGAGGAACAACGTCCTATCCGCCAAGTGAAAAAAGAAAAATTAATAAAAAACAGAAGTAATATTAGTAATTGCGTTTTATTTCAGGTGTTAAAAACCGCTAAAAATAAAGGATTATAAAATATTGCTTCTTTTTTTATTAGTTAATATAAACAAAATATAATTAATAAGATGGATTATCAACTTAAAATCTGCGTTAATATTTTTTAATCCTGTTGACCAGTGTTTTTTAAACCTTTATAATCAGATTATAAAGGTAAACGAACCAAAAAAGGAGGAACAAAAATGAGATTTTTTATTGACACAGCCAATGTTGATGACATCAGAAAAGCCAATGATATGGGTGTTATCTGCGGTGTAACAACAAACCCCTCTCTGATCGCAAAAGAAGGGCGTGTTTTTGAAGAGGTTATCGCAGAGATCGCGTCTATCGTAGACGGACCGATCAGCGGTGAGGTTAAGGCAACCACAACAGATGCAGAAGGTATGATAAAAGAAGGCCGTGAGATTGCAAAGATTCATCCGAACATGGTTGTAAAGATTCCTATGACAGTGGAAGGACTTAAGGCATGTAAAGTTCTCTCGTCAGAAGGAATTAAAACAAATGTTACTCTTATCTTTACATCCAACCAGGCGCTTCTGGCAGCAAGAGCAGGCGCTACATACGTATCTCCGTTCCTGGGCCGTCTGGATGATATTTCCGTAAGAGGTGTAGATCTTGTGGCTGAGATTGCTGAAATCTTCAGAGTAGCAGGCATTGAAACACAGATTATCGCTGCAAGTGTGCGCAACACAATGCACATTACAGACTGCGCGCTGGCCGGAGCTGATATCGCTACTGTACCGTACAAAGTAATCGAGCAGATGACACACCATCCGCTGACAGATGCCGGAATCAAGAAATTCCAGGACGATTACAGAGCAGTATTCGGCGATTAATTTAAGAAAAAGTCAGATAATTTGAGCAAAAGGGGTCCGTCCCCTTTGAATAGAAAAATCAGACAATTTGGAAAATAGAGGAGAATTTCATGGACAAGTTAAAATTAATGAAAACTGCCAATGAAGTCCGCAAAAGTATTGTAACGGCTGTCCACAGCGCGAAAGCAGGACATCCGGGCGGATCATTGTCAGCGGCAGATATATTTACCTATCTTTATTTCGAAGAAATGAATATCGATCCGGCAGATCCGAAGAAAGCAGACCGCGACAGATTCGTGCTTTCCAAAGGACACACAGCTCCGGGTCTGTATTCTGTACTGGCAGAGAGAGGATATTTTCCGAAGGAAGATCTCAAAACACTTCGTCACACAGGTTCCTACCTTCAGGGACATCCGGATATGAAGCATATCCCGGGTGTTGATATGTCCTCCGGTTCTCTTGGTCAGGGCATCTCTGCTGCAGTGGGAATGGCACTGGCTGCAAAACTGACAGACGCAGATTACAGAGTGTACACACTGCTTGGCGACGGCGAGATCCAGGAAGGCCAGGTATGGGAGGCTTCCATGCTGGCAGCACACCGCAAGCTGGACAATCTTGTTGTAATCGTTGACAACAATAACCTTCAGATTGATGGAGCAATTACAGAAGTTAACTCACCGTATCCCATCGACAAGAAGTTTGAAGCGTTTAATTTCCATGTAATTAATATCGATGGAAATGATTTTGATCAGATCGACGCGGCATTTAAAGAAGCAAGAACAGTAAAAGGACAGCCGACTGCCATTATCGCAAAGACAGTAAAAGGCAAAGGAGTTTCCTATATGGAAAATCAGGCCGGATGGCACGGCAAAGCTCCAAACGATGAAGAGTACAAAATCGCTATGGAAGATCTTGAGAAAGTAGGTGAAGCATTATGTCAGATGTAAAGAAGATCGCAACAAGAGATAGTTATGGCAATGCATTAGCCGAACTCGGCGCAGAGCATAAAGACCTGGTTGTTCTGGATGCAGACCTGGCAGCAGCTACAAAGACAGGTGTATTTAAGAAAGCATTTCCGGAGCGCCATATTGACTGCGGTATCGCAGAGTGCAACATGATGGGTGTCGCGGCAGGACTTGCTACAACAGGACTGGTTCCGTTTGCAAGCTCCTTCGCAATGTTTGCGGCAGGAAGAGCATTTGAGCAGGTTAGAAACTCTATCGGATATCCTCATCTGAACGTGAAAATCGGAGCAACACATGCCGGAATTTCCGTAGGCGAGGACGGAGCTTCCCACCAGTGCAACGAAGATATTGCACTGATGCGTACAATTCCTGGAATGATTGTTATCAATCCGTCTGATGACGTGGAAGCAAAAGCAGCGGTCCGTGCTGCATACGAGCATGACGGCCCGGTTTACTTAAGATTCGGCCGTCTCGCGGTTCCGGTAATCAATGACAGACCGGATTATAAATTTGAGCTTGGAAAAGGCGTTGTTTTAAGAGAAGGAAAAGACCTCACAATCGTGGCGACAGGACTTCCGGTAAGCGAGTGCCTTGAAGCAGCTGAGAAACTGGCTGCAGACGGAATCGACGCAAAGGTGATCAACATTCACACAATTAAACCTCTGGATGAGGATCTGATTGTTGCGGCTGCTAAAGAGACAGGAAAGGTCGTTACAGTTGAGGAACATTCCGTAATCGGCGGACTGGGAAGCGCTGTATGCGACGTTCTGGCTGAGAAAGCACCGACAAAAGTGCTTAAAATTGGCGTGAACGATACATTCGGCGAGTCCGGACCGGCAGTTGAACTGCTTAAGAAATACGGACTTGATACAGAAGGTATCTACGAGAAAATTAAGGCATTTGTATAAAAGAGGCTGATCTCTTTCATATAAAGGGCGTTCCGAAAGCCGTAAGCGGCCGGAGGGACGCTCTTTTGAAATATGTGAAAGGATATCAGGGACTGCAGCGAAGTTAAAGACGAACCAGGTAAATCCCGGAATATTCAGGCACCGAAAGTTTATAGTGCCGGATATACCGGGATTCTGTCTAAAGTAATCTCAGTGTTTCCAGAAGACCGCAGTATTTATCAGCTATTACAATAATCCATCCCTCACGTGTCCTGGGAAAATGCAAAAGTGTCACAGGCCACATGTGGTTCAGAATAATATCTCTTTCCATATGATTTAGTTTAAAATACTTCCGGGCATTTTCAAAAGCGGCGGCCGGGTGCGTAAGTCCGTGGAGCTTTTCTCCGGTTTCTTTCCCATGAGTATGCCAGTCGTAGAGAAAAAGATCGTGAAGCATTCCGGCTTTGGCCGCGGATCTGCAGTCCAGATTCAGCGCCCGGCACCATTTGTAGTTGAAATAGGCTACATGGCGGCAGTGGTCATAGCAGTTCGTTCTTCCGTGATGGGGATAATCCTTCATCTGCTGTACAGCAGGATGATACAGAAGATCTTTTATACTGCAGTGGAACTGGCGGAGCCATGTCAGATGACGTTTTCTTCTTTTTAATATCATTTTTTTAAATATTTTCCGTGTATTCATAAATGTTTCCTTTAATATTTTTTCGGATTTACATGAAATCAGAAACAGTGCCGCTCCTGTATGACAGCAGGGATGGATGCTGCGCTGCCGTAAATATATTGTATCCCGGCTGATGAATATATGTAAAGAAAAGGAATGAAATATTAAGAAAACTATAGAAATATTTGTTTAAAAATGATACGATATACGCAAATCACATTCTGTACATTTTAGATCTAATCAGCAGATTCTTTATCAGAAGTTCCGGATCGGGACATAATCCAGAAGAAATATATTTACAATAGGAGCTTCCTGTATAATTCAAATATAGGGAATCCCATGAAAGGTGGTTGAGAAAAAAGGATACCTCAGAGTAAAATAAGATTTGCTGACTTTGCGGGTTAGTAAAAATCTTATTAAACAGAGAGGTAT
>DXIU01000087.1 GCA_019112765.1 Candidatus Mediterraneibacter norwichensis
AACCTGGTGACTTGGAGGAATTGTTAGAAAAAACAAAGGCCTCAGAAGCTGATGTTAGAGTCAGAGATGAAATTGTCTGAGCGAAGCGAGTTTTTCATCTCTGGCTCTGCTTTTAATCAGATCCTGCGGCCCTTATTTTTTCTTCAATTCCGGAACGGAAGCAGGTTTCCGCACCCCTCGCCTCCGTCCTGTGCTATCTGGCAAGCCCCGGATATTTTCGGATATTTCTCAACGGATGCCCCCTTCGGCAAATCCGAATCTTTTTCTTGCAATTCCCGCTCTGAACTGCTAATATATTTTCTGTTCGTGAGGGAGTAATTGGCGTACTTCTACGTGGTAAGTCAACATACTGGCCGTCCGGCCTGGCTTATCTTAAATAATGAGACTCATGTACAGTTTTTTTGCTGTACATGTTTTTCCGGCAGGTGCAGCAGATGCGCCTGTTTTTATTTTTCAGGAAAAGATAACCTGTACTGCTCCGGAAGTGAGAAAACTTCAGAGGCAGAATCTTTCAGGCGAAAAGGAACTCATTATAATACATTTTACACATCAGGAGGAAAATTTATGGGATTACTGGAACTTTTTATTTTAGCTGTGGGACTGTCCATGGACGCCTTTGCCGTCTCTGTCTGTAAGGGACTCGCTATGCCGAAAATCACGGTTAAGAAGGCAGCTGTCGTAGGCATATGGTTCGGAGGATTTCAGGCGCTGATGCCCGCTTTGGGATATCTGCTTGGTTCGCAGTTCAAAGAAAGCATTACGGCCATTGACCACTGGATTGCTTTTATCCTGCTTGGTATTATCGGAGGAAATATGATCCGGGAAGCCTGTTCAGGCGAATGCGAAAATGAAAATGATTCTCTTGATGTAAAAACCATGTTTCTTCTGGCTGTGGCAACCAGCATTGACGCCCTTGCCGTAGGCATTACATTCGCATTTCTGAAAGTCAATATCGCGGCTGCCGTCTCTTTTATCGGAGTTACAACATTTGTTATCTCCGCCGCAGGAGTAAAGATCGGCAATATCTTCGGCACAAAGTATAAATCAAAGGCAGAACTGGCCGGCGGAATCATACTGATTCTGCTGGGCCTGAAAATCCTGCTGGAACATCTGGGGATTCTGTAAAAGAAGCTCTCCGAAAATAAAGATACCGCAGAGGATTCCGGGAAAATAAAACCGGAATCCTCTGCGGTATTTTTTTCAGAAAACATATTGACGCGGCTCTTAAAATCACATATACTAATGCCAAAGCTAGTTAGTTACTCAACTAACAAACTGGCAAACAAAGGGCGGTGATTATATTGTACATTAATCCGGATACAGGAAAACCGATTTTTATTCAGATTGCAGGACAGCTTGAGGACTCTATCTTCACTGGGATATTCCCGGAGGAAGAGAAAATTCCTTCAACCAATGAAATATCCGCCCTGCTGAATATCAATCCCCACACAGTTCTCAAAGGAATGAACCTGCTTGTAGACGAGGAGATTATCTATAAAAAGAGAGGGCTGGGTATGTTTGTAAAAGAGGGAGCTGTTGAAAAGATACGCAGGAAACGGCAGGGACAGTTTTATGACCAGTATATTGCTGCAATGATTGCCGAAGCGTCAAAACTTAAAATGACAAAGGAAGAGATTATTTCTTTAGTAGAAAGGGGTTATGAAGATGTGCGCAATTCAGATTAATAATGTTACCAAACGATACAGAGATGTGACTGCACTTGATCATGTTTCATTTTCATTTGAACACGGAAAAATCTATGGATTTCTCGGCAGAAACGGCGCCGGTAAATCCACCCTGATCAACATTATCGCCAACCGTATTTTTGCAGACGAAGGAACTGTCCTTATTGACGGGCTTCCTGCGAAGGAAAACATGGATGTACACGAAAAGATTTTCTGTATGAGCGAAGCTGATCTTTATGACTCAAGTCTTAAAGTTAAAGAGCTCTTTAAATGGATCGACCGCTTTTACGACAGCTTTGATCTGGAAAAGGCATTCCAGATCGCAGAGAAATTTCATCTTAATACTGACAAACGGTTCAAAGCTCTTTCAAAAGGCTATCAGTCCATTTTTAAGCTGACGGCCGCTCTGGCGCTGAATGTTCCTTATGTAATTTTCGACGAGCCGGTTCTGGGACTGGATGCCAACCACAGAGAATTGTTTTATGATCTCTTGCTGAAGAACTTTGCGTCCAACGAGCAGACAATTATTATCGCAACTCATCTGATCGAAGAGGTAGCCAATATTGTCGAAGAAGTTGTTTTGATTGATAAAGGAAAGCTCCTTCTTCAGGAAAGTGTGGATTCCCTTCTGGAAAGAGGCTACTGTGTCTCAGGCCTGGCAAAGGATGTGGACAATTACTGTAAGGATAAAAATGTGATCGGTAACGACGAACTGGGCGGCCTGAAACTCTCCTATGTAATCGGGGAAAAGACAGAACTGCCCCAGAACACTCATTTGCAGATTACCGGCATGAATCTTCAGAAACTGTTTATAAAACTGACGGAGAAAGGCGGGGAAGAACTATGAAAAAATTAAATACACTTATTCAGTATGAATGTATGACTTCATTCAAATATATCTGGATGTTTTATGCAATCGAATATGCAATTGTACTGCTGATCTATATTATGGTCGCCGCCTTGACAGGAGATCCGGAAAATGCAGGCACGAACTTACTGGAGCTGAACACCTTTATTTATATCGGTATTCTTGGCGCACTAAGCTACAGCGAAGACTTCAAAATGATGATTCAGAACGGATTTACACGAAAATATATTTTTGTGGCCACACTCTCCATGCTTGCTTTTATCGGAGGGATTATGTCACTTGTCGATACTGTTACAGGGAATCTGCTGCACCATTTTGCTCCGGATTATGACTCTCTGTTCGGCGTTATTTACGGATACGGCGACATTCTTCCAAACTGGATCTGGCTGTTTCTCCTCTATATGCTGATCGGCAGCCTGTTCTATCTGACTGCCCTTGCGGTACACAAACTGGAAAAAACTTTATCCCTCTGCCTGGTAGTTGCGCTGGCCGGCCTGGTTCTGCTGGCAGTCGCTCTGTTCCGATATGTGCTGACAGAAAATATCGTAGAAAATATCCGGGAGCTGGCTTCCCGGGCAATGGGATTTATGAGCGGCGGAACAATCAATTATCTGTTCCCCCTTCTGACCCTGTTTCTACTTGCAGCCGTCTTTTATCTGGGATCCTATGCCATCATTCGCCGGACGGAGGTGAAATAATGTGACTTCGGATTTACCGAAGGGACTTTCCGGACTGACGGACACAAAAGCGGAAGAAACAAAGAAGTTTTTGTAAGACGGATTCAGAAGACGGGGGGCAGGGAATTCGGATTTCGTTCCATGAGTTAAGAAAAATAACGGAACCTGGGAATCAGCTAAAAACAGGATTTACAGCGGGCTAACTCGCATGCGCTCAGACAGAGCCCGCTGTAAATCCCAACGCTGATTCTCAGGTTCCTATTTTTCTAAACTCATTCCAGAGTCATCCGAATTCCCTGTCCCCATCTTCTGAAAAGCGCATCCCCAAACTCCCCGGACTTCCGTTTTTTCTGTCCCTCAGTCCGGAAATTCCCTCCACAAATCCTCATAAAACAAAGGCAAAGGGGGCGCTTTAATGGCGCTGAAGACAGGTGATTCGGACATAAGGTACTGGTGCTTTGGATCCGGTCAGCAATATTCCTGACAATCCCGGATCTTAGAAGGGAAAACCCGGCCGGAACTTTATTAAAAACATCAGTACAGTCGGGAACAGTTGCTGTTTTTACTAAGTCACAACCACCACTTCAAGTGGTGGTTTGGGTTGGCCCTCATAAGGGCCGGTTACATGCTCGCCCAAAAGGGCGGGTATCGCAAGCGTTGTTACTGGTCCGCTTATAAAGCGGTACTTCTTGAAT
>DXIU01000088.1 GCA_019112765.1 Candidatus Mediterraneibacter norwichensis
GTTGTCGCAAAATTCAAAGAGACAACTGTAAAGGGAAGCCAGTTCAAACAGCCGCTGCTTGAGTTCTCAGGAGCTTGTGCAGGATGCGGCGAGACACCGTACGCTAAGCTGATCACACAGCTCTTCGGTGACAGGATGTATATTGCAAACGCAACAGGATGTTCCTCCATCTGGGGTAACTCTTCACCGTCCACACCTTACACAGTGAACGAGAAGGGACAGGGCCCGGCATGGTGCAACTCTCTGTTCGAGGATAACGCTGAGTTCGGTTACGGTATGCTGCTCGCTCAGAACACGATCCGTGACAGAATGAAAGCAAAAGTAGAGAAGATCGCTGAGATCGCAGAGAAAGAAGAAGTGAAGGCTGCTGCAAAAGAGTATCTCGATACATTCGGATGCGGCGCTACAAACGGAACAGCTACTGACAACCTGGTAGCAGCTCTGGAGGCCTGCGACTGTGACCTTGCTGAGAAGAATGAAGTCCTTAAGAACAAAGACTTCCTCGCTAAGAAATCCCAGTGGGTATTCGGCGGTGACGGATGGGCTTACGATATCGGATTCGGCGGTGTTGACCACGTACTTGCAAGCGGCAAGGACATCAACATCATGGTATTTGATACAGAGGTTTACTCCAACACAGGCGGACAGTCTTCCAAGGCTACAAAGACAGGTGCTACTGCACAGTTCGCGGCAGGCGGTAAAGAGACGAAGAAGAAAGACCTTGCGGGCATGGCAATGAGCTACGGATACGTATACGTTGCACAGATCGCTATGGGCGCTGACTTCAACCAGACAGTCAAAGCTATCACAGAGGCTGAGGCTTATCCGGGACCGTCACTGATCATTGCTTACGCTCCGTGTATCAACCACGGTATCAAGAAGGGTATGAGCAAAGCTCAGACAGAGGAGCAGCTCGCAGTAGAGTGCGGATACTGGAACAACTTCCGGTTCAATCCGGCTGCTGAGGGCAACAAGTTCTTCCTTGACAGCAAGGCTCCGAAGCAGGAAGACTACCAGGCATTCCTTGATGGAGAGGTACGTTACAATGCTCTTAAGAGAGCAAATCCGGAGAAGGCTGCAAGACTGTTCGCGATCAACGAGCAGGAAGCTATGGAGAGATATGAATACCTGAAGAAACTGGTAGACGTATACGCAGCTGACGCTGAGTAAGCAGGATCTTACGAAAAAGCTGAAAAAAGAGCCAGGATATGGCTCGGTAATGGATAAATACAGAAAAGCCGGGGAGGTAAAACTCCCCGGTTTTCTGCGCTTTCTGGCAATGTTTTCTTCTTTTGAATTACCAGAAATTACAACCGCCGATTTCGTTGACAAAAAAGCAATTATGCGGATATAATCTGAGCCGTGATGTTGAGGTCCCACGGCAGAGGCTGTCGGGAACTGGAACTGACATACACCAAATAACATTCATCAGGAGGAAGCTATGACGAAAAAAATTTTGGCAGCCATAATGGGTGCGGCTATGGTGATCAACGTATCACCCGTTATTACTCTTGCTGAGTCTGCGGCGGATAATGAAACAGCGACTGCGGCAGAGGCAGTAACAGATGCAGGGGTTACCGGCGCGGTATCTGCTGCCGGAGTGGAAATAACGGAAGCAGAACTGACAGGAGCAAAACTGACAGGAGCAGAACTGACAGGAGCAGAGGCGGCGGAGAGCGCAGCTCTGGAAGTATCCGCGCAGGAAGCGTACAGCGGACAGGAGAGGGATGTAAGAGCTGAGATTACAGATCAGACAACACTTGAAGCTGCAATTGCTCAGGGCGGAGTCATCGATCTGACAGGGAAGACGATCACCTTGGAGCGCGCGCTTACATTGAACAACAGCGTGACCATCACAGGCGGTACACTGATCGGCAGCTCTGGTGTAACTGGGAATCTTGTAACCTTTACCGGAGATACAGCTGCACTTGACGGAGTCACGATCATAACAGCAGCGGAGAATAAAACCGCTCTGCATGCTTACAGGACTGCACTTACAGCAAATAACCTTACTATTGACCATACAAACGCGGCCGGTGGAGCGCCGGTCATTGTCAACGGTGGCAGCGCGGTGTTCACAGGAAATCTTGATCTGACACTGGGAGCGAATTCCTGGTACGGAGTAAATGTGGACAATGCGACAGCGGATTTCTCCGGGGCATCCATAGCGAAGATCGATACTCTTTCAGCAACGCAGTCAGTCGTATGTGTGGAGAACGGCGGAACAGTTCCCGGGAAGGCCGCAAATACGACCGAGGTAGTGACCGCGGACGGGCAGACAGCTTACGTGCAGGATGAAGACCTTCCGGCATTCCTGAAAGCCAAAAAAGAGAAGGATGTTATTTCTGTCACACTGCTGCATGATGTGAATCTGAGCGAGCCGCTTTATCTGGAAGAGAGCATGACAGTCAACGGACAGGGATTTTACTTCAACGGTACATCCGCTCTCGGAAAAGATAATGTTGTGACTGTTATGACAGGTGAATCTGATGTAGTTACATTAAATAATCTCGGGATCAGAACGGATGGAGCGAACAAATCAGCGCTTCACATTTACAGATCAAGAGCAGCGCTTCAGGATGTTACGCTGGACAATACAGATACAGGCGGAGGAGCAGGCATGATTGTAAACGGAGGAACGGCGGATGTTTCCGGTGGCCTGGAGATCATTCTCGGAGAGGATTCATGGGGAGGCATCAACGTGGATGGCAAGAATGGTGAGGCTGGCGTAAATTTCGCAGAGGGATCAAAAGTCACTGTCCAGGATACTTCCGGGAAGGATCTGGATGCCATTTATATCGAGAATGGAGATGCAAACCAGGTCCAGATTAGTGGAGCGGAAAATGCAGGACTTGTTCAGGATGAGAATGGAAACTATGTGACAGACGATACGCCGGAAGAGCCGGGTGAGACGCCGGAGGATCCGGGAGATCAGAATGGCTCAGGCGATACGGATGAGGGGCAGAAAGATCCGGAGCAGAAACCATCCGGCAATGACGGAGATCAGAATCCTTCGGACAATAACGCACAGGCTGACGCTGAAAAAGAAGGCGTAAAGAGCCCGAAGACAGGCGACAGCAGCGCGCTCCTTCTTGCACTGAGCGCGCTGGCGGCTTCCGGGACAGCGGCAACAGTGGTTCTCAGAAAGAAAAAGGATCTGGAGGACTAAACAGGGAAGGTAATTACAGAGATAAAAGAGGAAGGGAGTGCATCAGAGTTTGTTTAGGCAGACTTTGATGCGCTCCTTTTCTATTTGAGGTCTTTACAGTAGAAAAAGTCTGGCAGGACCAGTATAATATTTACAGTACATTTTATTCGCGTGATACAACAGTAGGAGGCAAGAAAATGTCTGAAGTTACGGCAGCAGAGAGAAGAAGCCGTCTGCAGAATTCAGAAAACATTTTTATCAACTGTTCGAACCACCCGTCTGCTGCATGGGGTGATGAGCAGAGGCGGAAAGCCGAGGTATACGGGAAGATTATAGATCTTCCGTTCCCGGAGGTGGACCCTGCGTGGACGGCCGGAAGGGTTAGGGAGGAAGCTGAGCGTGTATACAGGGAGATCGTCAGCTTACATCCGGTGGCGGTCATGTGCCAGGGAGAGTTTACGTTTACGTATGCGCTTGTCAGCAGACTCAAGGAAAAAGGGTTTACAGTCCTTGCTGCATGCAGCCGGCGCAGGGTGGAAGAGATTTCAGATGAAACTGGGAGCACACAGAAAAAAGTGATTTTTACTTTTGAAGGCTTTAGAGAATACTGACACAGTAAAATGGTTTGCAGGGGGAAATTATGGAAAAAAAGATTACATTTGATATTCCGTATATCCGGCTCTGTTTCCGGACTGAGATACTTGAACATGCACAAATGCCAGAGACAAAGACCGCTGCACTGCGCGGGGGTATGGGGGAGATGATCCTGAAGCAGAATTGTGTGACGGATAAAAACTGCGGTGAGTGCAGATTTAAAAAAGCCTGTGTTGTAATGCATACATTTTATTCATCCATGGAAAAGAAGCCGGCATATGTGACGGGAGAAGAAAGCGTGGGATATCTGATAGAATGTGCGGACAAACGGACTGAGTTCGCAAAGGGCAGCAGGTTTGAATTCTCTTTGGTCCTGTTTGGAGACAGTATTGCCTTTTTTAATATTTATCTTCAGGCATTCTATCAGCTTGGGCTGGCAGGAATCGGCAGGCACAGGGCCCGCTTCCGCATTCTTGAAGTCTGTAACACGCAGGGGATGCCGATTGTCTGCGGAAATGAAGTTGATATGGGCAGATATCAGATAGAGACAGTGGAACAATATATAAGTCAGAGGAAAAAGAGGCTGAGGAGTGAGGATGGCTTGTGGACGTTAACGTTTCTCACCCCGCTCAGTATGAAATATCAGCAGAAATATATGGATGAATTCTATGCGGACGCGCTGGTGAAGGGAGCAGCCAGAAGAGTGCAGATGCTTGATTATTATACAGGCACAGAGACGGACGTACCGGATTTTTGCGAATATCCTGGGATCCGCTGGCAGATGGTCAGAAAGGAGAAGGTGAAGAGGTATTCGGGAACGCAGGATGCCCGGATAACACTGAGAGGGATTTCGGGAAAAGTTGTTTTTGAAAGTATGCCGGAAGACTGCCTGGATTATCTGATAGCAGGAGAACTGACGCATGTCGGACGAAATAGCAGTTTCGGGTTTGGAAAATATGTACTGCGCAGGGAAAGAGAAGATCAAACGTGCATAATAAACAATAAATATCTGTAAAAGGTATTTTATTTGTGCGATATTAACGTTATAATGAGAGAAAGTGTGCTGCCGGCAGGGCGGCAAAAGGAAAGGGGTACGGTGCATATGAGTGAAAAGGATTATATACTCGCAATGTATGACATTCGGGGAAAACAGGATTATATCTATAAAAGCAGCAAGATTAAAGAAATTGTCGGCGGATCGTATATCATCAGGGACTGCTTTGATGACTGCCTGTTCCCTTCGGCGGAGAAGGTATCTGAAAAAGGGATTTTCAGTTACAGGCGAAATTCCGGGCAGGATGAGCCGGGGGAATTCACTCCTGAAAACTTCGAAAACCGTTTGAACAGAGGATATATCGGCGAAGTGGTCTATGACGGGGGCGGCAATTTTTTCGTTCTGTACAGGGATGCGGAGATTTATCGGGAAGTGAACCGCAGATTTTATCACGAACTTTTGGATAAGAGTTATTCCCTGCGTGTGCTGACCACCTTTATCGATGGGATTCATTTTGATGATTATCGGCGGGACCGCGACAGGCTGTATGCCGAACATCACAGGAGAGAGCAGAGGGAGAGTATGCTCCATCCGGTGAATACGCTTCCGGTCGTCCAGACGGATTACCGCACATCCCTTCCGCTGGCGGAGCTTCACCATATAAAAGTGAGTTATGAGAGCAAGAAGAAATATATGAAGTATGAGGAGATGCTCAGAGATCATACAAACTGGGAGAAGCAGATCCAGACAGACGGAAATGACCTGCAGGATAATCTGATCACCCGGAAAGGGGAAGAAAGTCTTCTCGCTGTGATCTATATTGACGGAAACAGCATGGGAGCCCGGGTGGAAAGGTGCCTGAATGGGGTGGACAAGTCGTACAGTGCATGTGTACAGGCGCTCAGGCAGTTTTCTGAGGAGATCCAGACACATTATATCGATAAGCGGATCGATGATGTGGATGCCCTCCTGGAAAAGAAAGCGAATAGCGGACGCAGATTTGTCGTCTATGCAGGCGACGAAGTGACTTTTATCTGCAATGCGAGAAATGCCTATGATGTGGCGAGAGAGTATCTGTCAAGACTTGCGGAGGAATCTCCCGAAGGTGCGCCGAGGACTTCCTGTGCCGGCATCGCTGTCTTCCACAGCCATGCGCCGTTCCGGGAGGCATACAGGATCGCGGAAGAGTGCTGCGAGTCCGGGAAGAAACTGATGAAAAAAGAGGGGATCACGGATGCAAGCCTGATCGATTTCCATTACTGCCAGGGCGCGTTCGGCACATCTCTGGAAGAGATCAGAAAAGAAGAAGAAACAGAAGACAGCAGCCGGCCATGGTTCATCAAGTACTATGATGGATCGGGACAGCCGGAGGAACGGGAAGGGCTCATAAAAGAAAAATATATTTCAGACAGTATCGTGCAGAAGATGAAAGATGTGCTGAACAAAGCCGGGCACAGCAACATTAAGAACCTGGCGCTCAGCGCCAGAAAAAGCGCGGCTGATTTCAGATCAGAGCTGGAACGTATCTGCGCCCACCAGCTTGAGAAACAGCTTGATTTTACCCTTGGCGGGCTGCTGGATGACGAGATGCAGAGGAAACTGATCTATGACATGGTGATCGTCTACGATCTCTGGTTTGACGATGAGAAGCAGAAAGCAGGGAAGGAGAGTGCATAAGATGAGCGGGAACAGATATAAGCTGGTCATCACTTTAAAGTCCGATCTTTGCATGGGATCAGGATATTCCTATGCGGGAATCATTGACAGTGATGTCTGCCATGACGCATGCGGGATACCGTATATCGCGGCGAGACGCCTGAAGGGATGCCTTCGGGAAGCAGCGGATCTGCTCGGGATCAGTAAGGAAGAGACCAGTGATATTTTCGGAAAGCCGGGTGAACAAAAAGTAACAGGCATACATATTGATAATGCGTATATCGATCATTACGGGCAGCTCCGCAGTGATTTTGAACATTTGGGGAGAGACTGCCGTGAATATATCACGACGCAGAGTATGCTGGAACAGTTTACTACAGTAAAAGCTCAGACGAAGATCGGAAAGAACGGCGTCGCAAAGGACAATTCCCTTCGGTATACCCGCACTGTGAACCACTTCTCTCCGTTCGATCCCGAGGAAGAACTGTGTTTCCGTGCAGATGTGACGATGCCGGAAGTTTCGGAGGAGCTCAGTGAAGATGAGAAGAAAACACTTGAGGAAAAACGTGTGAAAACCCTGACGGATATCGCCAGTGCACTGAGAAATATAGGAATGAACAGAAACCGGGGACTTGGAAGCGTAAGATGCAGCCTGGTCCCGGATGCCGGTGAGGAGTCAGCGGGCGCGCAGAAGATCACATATCTGGAAAACGGCGTCCGGTGCGCGGAGATGAGCGATGAAGATGCACAGTATATCTTGAAGTATTCAGTCAGGAATGTGTCTCCTTTGGTTTTGAGTACCACGGATGACTTTAAAACCGAGAAATACATCAGCGGCCGCAGTGTGCTTGGCTTTTTCGCAGGGGCATATCTGCGGACTGGAGGGAAAAGCGCGGACGACGAAGAATTCAGGGACATTTTCCTGAGAAACAAGGTGAAATTTGGCGCGCTGTATCCGTCGCATGTTACAGAGCGCGGAGAGGAGCACATCTATTATCCCGCTCCTGCGTATATAAACTGCCTCAAAAAGACAAAGAAATACGTGAATGTGAGCAGGAGTATACCGCGGGCAGAACAGGAATGTGCTAAGCGCGGGATCGACGCTGCGTATGCGTCCGGGCAGGGAAATCAGCCGAAACGGCTCACAGGAAAGTTTGTATGTCTTGAGAGCAGTGCGGACCGCAGCAATATACTTGTGACAGAACCGGCAACGGATATCGTCTATCACCACACAAAGAAATCTAAGAAGCAGGCAGCACAGGATGGAAATCTTCTCTACACAACGGAAGTGCTCCGTGAGCGGCAGAGCTTTACAGGCGAGATCAGGGGGCGCGGGAAATATGTCCGCATGCTTGCGGAACTGCTCACAGGAAATACACTCCGGTTCGGCAAGTCAAAAAGCTCTCAGTACGGCGCCTGTGTGCCGGAGGGGACGCCCGTGATCATAAAAGCGGAAAAAGAAAAGAAAGTATACAGCAAGGGCAGCCAGATCCTGGCGGTGTTGGAAAGCGATGCCATATTTTCCAATGAATATGGTTATACGGTGAGATGCAGCGAAGTCAGGGAACAGATCAGGGACAGCCTGGATATTGTCGAGATGCAGTGCAGTACAGACTGTGATGAGAGGCGGGAAGACATGGCAGACTGCTATTCGGAAATCAGTTCAGGGGTGCTTACAGGATATTATGGAAAGTGGAATCTCCAGAGACCTGCGGTGCCGGTGGTGAAAGCCGGGAGTACATTCGGCTTCAAGCTTGGAGAAGACCTTGTGACAGAGGATGACATTGTCTGGACAGGAGAAAATACCGGAGAAGGCTTCGGCAGGGTGCGCATCATAGAGAATAAAGAGGACTGCTGTATACAGGCGGCGGCAGACGATGCATTGCCGGAGCTTACAACAGAGAGACCGAAGGCAGCGGGTCCTCTTTTCAGAAATATCATCATAAAAGAGGCGGAAGAGATCTTGCTCAGGCATGCGGCGGAAGACAGGAAAAAATTCAGCAATTCCGCAGCACTTGGAAGGATCACCCTGATGCTGTCGGAGAGCATGGCACAGGTGGACGAGGAAGCGCAGTACAGAGATTTCGTGACACGGATAAGATCCATCAAAAAGGAAGACGTAAAAGAGCAGGCAGGAAAACTGCTGTCCCAATGGATCTGTAAAGGAGATGGGTTCGGCAGGTGTGACCTGAACTATCTGCCACTTGTAGAGAAGCTGAGAAAACCGTATGAGCTCCTTTGCGGAGCAGAAGGTATGGCAGCTCCGTTTGAACAGGAAATGAGAAAGCTGTGGAGCGGGTATCTGATGGCAGTGCTCGTACAGAAAAAGTACAATATGAAGTATACGGAGGTCAGCCATGAGTAAGATCAGGAAGATAAAAAAGTATTACCGTATTGAATTTGAACTGACATCGCCTCTGGCTGTGGGAAGCGGCGAAAACAATCTGACAGATAAGGATATCGTCAGGGACAGCAGAGGGATCCCGTATATTCCCGGTTCCTCTCTGGCAGGGGTATACCGGAGCCTGTTCGCGGGGGAAACCCAGGACAGATATTTTGGGCAGGAACTAACCCCCGAGAGGATATATGAGGCGTCGAAAAAAGGAAAAGCCGTACTGGAAGACAGCAGCATCGTTGTCTATGACGCACATATGCGGACAGCGGAACGGGGGAAATTCACAAAGCGTGACATGGTGGCCCTTGATGAATATAAAACAGCGATCCCAGGAGCAAAGTTCGAATTTGAGATACTGGAGCCCGGAGCAGTCTTTGTCACATATATCGAGCAGAATATGGACCATGAGGATCAGCAGTATGTGATCAACGAGATCGCAGATGCATGGATGAAAGGAAAGATCACGGTCGGGGCAAAGACCGGAAGAGGCTATGGCCATACCAGAGGAGTCAGGGCAGAGTCGGCGATGTATGATCTTTCGGATACAGAGCAGAGGGACAGCTGGCTCGGGTTTGATATGTATGAAGAAACCTGGAGTCTCGGAAACACTGATCCAAAATGCGATGAGACATGTCTCAGCAGCCTGAAGGCGGAGGATCAGGGATATGACAGGATAAGAGAAGTTTACGGGACACAAGAGATACAGCTGACGCATGAAGAGAAGTGCACCGTCATACTTGACCTGGTTCAGCAGGGAGGTATCTCTATCCGGCAGTATACCACGAATGTAGATGAAGAGGATTATCGCCAGCTTACGGCCCGTTCGATCCGTGGCGAAGAGAATGAAGATAAAAATGCGGGGACACCGGTCATTCCGGGAACCTCGTGGGCAGGGGCATTCCGTGCACAGATGGAAAAGCTGGATCCCGGATTCGGCCGGAAAGAGAAGCTGACGGAAAAACTTTTCGGAAGCGCGAAAAACAGGGAAAAGAGACCGACTGAGAGCGGAGATGGGAACGGTACGGGCGGCAGCAGCAGGACACGCATCGGATTCTCCGAGAGCCGGATCACGGGGGGCAGATGGGTGGCGTACACCCGAAATGCCATTGACCGGTTTACCGGCGGTACGGTAGACGGAGCTTTGTATTCGGAAAAGACTTACTACTGCGGAAGGACAAGTCTGATGATCAGCTGTGATTTCAGCGACAGAGAGGATCAGGATAACATCAGTGCAGAAGAGAGAAGGCGTCTGGCGGGCGTGCTTGCGGCAGCGATCCTTGACCTTGACAATGGATATATGGCGGTCGGAGGTCTGACAGCAGTGGGACGCGGGCTGTTCAGGGCGGAGAAGATCACTGTAGACGGGAAGTCGGTACTGGACAGAAAAGCCGGCGAAGAGAAAGCGGCATCTGAGCTCTATACAGAGCTTGTGCGGATGATTGCCGGAAAGGGGGAAGCAGAATGAGCGTAGAATTCAAAAAATACGGACCGGACAGCTTTGAGGCATTCCGTGAAGATTTTAATCATGCGGCTGCATCTGACGAAAAAGATCCCGGCGCCCGGAAGTACATTTTCGTAATGACTACGGAAGAGATCAGTTTCCGTGCAGCGGACAGCGAGACTTATGACAGGAAGGAGCTTTTTGAACAAGGGCTTGAGATACGCGTTTTTGACGAAACCAGCGAGGCTAAATGGTTCCGTGCCAGTATAGACTGCGGATTCAGCTTCCGGCTGAGGGATGACAGCGGGATGGCCGATGACAGCCTTCATGTGTGGGATGAATCTCAGTACCTTGACATTGATGATAAGAAAACGGAGAAGATAAGGGCAGCGGGACAGGGAGATATGGTTTGCACCACAGGCGGGGGCAAATATTCGCTTCCGATCAATGGTTACAAAAACGCTAAGATACGGATCCGTAATTATCTCGGAGAAGAGCCGGATACCGGGGAACTTTATGCAGAGGACTGGCGTCTGGCCGGATTTACAGAGGGGGAGGTGTAAAAGGAGATGGAAATGCAGAGATTTATTAATCCATATAATTTTGTTTCGCTTTCAGACAGGCCAATGCGTGAAAAAGAAAGCGGCGGACAAAAGTATACAGGCAGTATCACATATACTCTGAAAACAAAATCACCTTTGTTCATACCGAATACTACCAGCAGTAAGGCGTTTTCGTATACACCGGATAAAAATGATGATCCGAGGAATGAACATGGCCGATATGATTTTTTTTCCTATGAGATTCTAGATCCGAATAAAGTATATGACAATGAGTATTTTGAGCCGATCATCCCGGGAAGTGAAGTCCGGGGAATGGTGAGGAGTATTTATGAGACATTGACAAATTCATGTCTGCCGGTACTGGATGGCGAAAAAAGAATCGGAAAGCGAACTGTAGAGCATTTTAAACCTGCTGTGTTGAAGCGGGAAGCTGGACGGATTTACCTGTATGCAGCAAAAGACGCAATTTATAGAGATAAGCTGGATTTTTCAGAGAAAAGATACCGTTCTTGTACAATTCCTGACGGCGTAAAAGTGAATTTTACAAAGTCACGGCCAGAGAAGTCTTTCATAAAACCGGATGTACTTACTATTTCTGCTGCGGGGCAGGGGACAGCACGCCGCGTGGGGCTGGAAGGATACCTTCTGAAAGGCAATAAGGGACCGGATATGGCTTCGAATAAAAACAGCAAGTGCGCTGGCTGCGTGATGCGGGAAAATGGAAAGTGCTGCGGAAAAAATAAGGGGACGGATCATTGCTATCTGGCGGAGAAACACTGTGCGCATGTTTTCTATACAACTATGAATGCAGAATCGTTTCAGTTAAATGACGTAAGTATGGAAACTCTCCGGATTGTACTGGAACAGTATATGAGTGAGGATCCGGATGCATACAAGGAGTATGAGAGAGCTTATAAGAGGTTTATTGAAAATAAGACCGAGGGGCTTCCTGTATATTATTCCAAGCTGAATGATGTGGATTACGTTATGCTTTCTCCAGCCTGCATTACAAGAGAAGTGTATAAAAACACAGTAAACACGGTGGTTGGAGCTTACAAGAAGTGCAACTCCAAAGAAAGAAAATTGTGTCCGGCGTGCAGCCTCTTCGGAATTGTTAATTCTGATGTCTGCCAGGGAAGCAAAATCAGATTTACTGACCTGACTCCGGTAAAGCAGGCAGCAGATAATAAGGAATACTACGGGAGACTTCTGACCCTTGATCCGCTGGCAATACCACATCCGGAGAATACAGAGTTCTACTTAAAAAAACCGGTTGATCCAGACGGTGAAGTCTGGTTCTGGACGTATGATTACTACACAGTCAAAAAGGAAAACGGCCAGGTCGTTGTAAAATCCTATCAGCCAGAGATATCGGGCAGAAAATTCTATTGGAACAATCTCTCCGAAATAAGGGAGTGCGATAAAAAGACTGCTCTTAACAGAACTGTCAGGGCGCTGCGGCCGGGTGTGGAATTTACCGGGAAGGTATATTTTGATGGAATCAGTGACAAACAACTTAGGCAGTTGATCTATATCTTGACCTATACTTCTGACGGAAAGCACGGATATAAGCTGGGGACAGGAAAACCTCTTGGACTCGGAAGCGTGGAACTTTGCGTAAATGGCCCTGGGGACATTGCCATACGGACGTTTGATGAAAACGGATATAATTACGTGCAGAAAGAGGATCCGCGCAAGATACAGTCGTGTACATTTGAAGAACTCGGTCTGGATACCAGAGTGGAAACCTCGTTTGAACTGATTACAAGATATCTTGATGCAGAGGCAATGGCGGGGATTCATTATCCAAAGACCGGGGCGGCAAAAGATGAAGAAGGTTTCCAGTGGTTTATGCAGAATAAGCTGCATCACAAAATTAATGCCCGGGAATTTAGAAACAGTAAAAAGTGTATTATAATAGAAGGAGCAGATTCTTCTCCCCAAACGAGAATGCAGACAGAGCTTAGAAATAGTCTGCCACAGCTTGATGAAGGGAAAATACCATGGATTAAGGCTGGTAACACATCGCCACGTATTGCGGGAGAAATAAAGTTTTATGATGCGGATAAGGGTTTTGGGTACATTGCTGTGGAAGGATCCCGGGATTATAGAGTCAGTATAAATCCCCAAAATACAGAGATTCGTCCCAGAGACTTGAAAAAGGGCTGCCGAGTCACATTTATTCCCAAAAAAGAAAATGGAAGAAATGTTGCAGAGCAATGCCGACTGGAAAGATGAACTGATGATGACAGCGGGCGTTGGCTGTAATTGGCAGTCAACGCCGAATGGAAAGATGAGCGGGAGCTTTGTTTATTTTACTGAAATTATTATTTGTGGGATGTAGGAAATGACGGGAAAATATGAATAAATTATGAACATGCCAAAAAATGATGAAGAAATGGGAAATATCTGAATATTCAGTCAAATACTTGCAAAAACGTGGCTGGAAAGCCAGAGTTTATGAGGCTTGCGGGAGGGCACTGTAGAAATGGAAAGAGCCCGTTTAGGGCGTTGACACACCCGTTATTATATACATACTGAGATATTGGATTTCGTAGAAATGGAAAGAGCCCGTTTAGGGCGTTGACACATTCTGGATTATCTTTTTCACATATGGAAAGTTGGAGCATGTAGAAATGGAAAGAGCCCGTTTAGGGCGTTGACACAATTCCGGAACATGATGTTCGTAGAGTTCTCGTCAATGTAGAAATGGAAAGAGCCCGTTTAGGGCGTTGACACATGAGAGCAGAGACTGCAAGTTCCCATTTTGCTTTGATGTAGAAATGGAAAGAGCCCGTTCAGGGCGTTGTATTGCCAGTCCTTCCGATATTCAGGGCGGAGAGGAGCATCGCAGGCGGACGCGGTACAAAATACATTACGAAAGAGGTATGTTTATGAATCAGGAACTGATCACCATGACGGAGAAGTGGAAAGCTCTGGAGCGCAAAACTGACAAACAGAGGGAAAAGGCTGAGAATTTTTATGAGACAAAGCTCATGAAACTGATCGAGGAAGAATTTGTCACGAACAACAGCAGCAAAGTGTATGAGAAAGTCGAATATCTGATCATGTCCGTAGGGACATCCTATGAACCGCTCGTGCTGGATATCCAATTATTGCAGCCCGGGCGGATTCTTTTTCTTTATACAGAGAAAACAGAGTGTATCCTTGATAAGGTTGTAAAGTACTGCGGGCTTGATGCGGTGCGTTATTCCAAACGCGAGGTGAATGGCACAGATCCCCTGGATATTTATCGCGAGATAAAGGCCGCCTATCTAAAGTGGGATCGCCCGGATAAAATGTATATTGATTTTACAGGCGGGACAAAGTCTATGTCTGCGGCGGCCGCAATGGCAGGAGCAGTGATCAGTGTCCAACTGATCTATATCGGATCGACACAGTATCTTACAGACTTCCGAAAACCGAAGCCGGGATCGGAGACGCTTTATTTTATATCCAACCCTATGGAGATATTCGGAGATCTTGAGATTGAGAAAGCATTTGTTCTTTTTGATAAATACAATTATGCTGGGGCGAGGAAGAAACTGGAAGAGCTTAAAGAGAGTGTGCCGACTCCGGATATACGGCAGCAACTGTCGTTTGTGTATAAACTTGCATTGGCATATGAGCACTGGGACGCTTTGGAATTTCCGGAAGCATATGCGGCAATGTGTTCGCTGACACATGATCTGACTCGTGATTCCCGCCTGAACAGAGATTTTCTGATGATGGATTTCCTGCCTGCTCTGAAGAAACAAGAGGCGATATTGAAACAGTTGGACGAATTGTCTGTCATCCTGAAGAAAAAGATGAACATGGAAGTGCTGAAAGAGAAAAACTATATCGTCCCGCTGATGTTTACGATGTATGTCAATGCGGAAATACGCGGAAAACAGGAAAAGTACGATATGGCTGCCCTTTTATTGTACAGACTTCTGGAGATGATCGAGCAGAGACGTCTCGCTGTCTATAATCTTTACGCGTCCCAGATGGATTACGCAGAGATGGTATACAATACAGAGCGGCAGCCTCAGTTCAAAGGAGTCAGTGCGGATGAGAGGCTGCGTCTCTTAAAAGAAACAGTGGGCGCCATCAGGAAGGAGCTCTTTCCGGGGCGGAAGGTCAGCACATATCTTCCGGAGCAGATATCCCTGCTGGACGGATTTATACTTTTGCAGGCTCTTAATGATCAGATCTCGGAAGTGAAAGAGGGAAGACCGCTCGATAAGCTGAAACGCATCCGCTCTAAGGTATCTCTTCGGAATAACAGTATTTTTGCCCATGGTTTCGGACCGGTCTCGGAGGCGGACTTTGTAAGATTCCGTTCGTTTGTGATCGATATTTTTAAAGAATTCTGTGAAATCGAAGATATTGATTTCTATGTCTATTCCAGAGAGATCGAATGGCTTAATCCGATACACTCGAAAAATTATGTAAGAGTGGAGGCGATGGGGACATGGCAGTGATCTATATCAAAGAACAGGGGACCATTGTGCAGAAAAAAGGCGGCAGGATTGCCGTAAGCAAGAACTCGCAGCCTCTGATGGAATTCCCGGCTTCTAATATCGATGGAGTCGCACTCATGGGAAATGTGCAGATTACGGCTCAGGCCCTTCATTTTTTGATGCAGCAGGGGGTCGATATCAGTCATTATACCTATGGAGGCCAGTATCTCGGGCAGACTGCTGCGGAGTCTTCGAAAAATATCTTCCTGCGTTTATCCCAGTATGAACTGTACAACGATGAGACAAAAAGATTGGCGATGGCTGCTGCCATTGTGACAAATAAGATCGACAATCAGCTCTGTGTTATCAGCAGGCACCGCTGGGAGGAATATCCGGAATGGAAGGAAGACGTCAAACAGATCCGCAAATTACAGGAGAAGATCGCTGCTGCCAAGACAGGAAATGAACTTCTGGGGATTGAAGGGATGTGCAGCAATATTTATTTCAGGACATTTGGGCACATGTTTTGTTGTGATTTCAAATTCCATGGCAGGAACAGACGTCCGCCGCGGGATCCTATTAATGTAATTATCAGTCTTGGTTATACATTTCTTACAAAAGAGATCTGCTCTGCCCTGGAGGCTGAATCATTTGAACCTTATTTGGGTTTCCTTCACGGCATCCGCTATGGCAGGAAATCGCTGGCGCTTGACATTGTCGAAGAATTCCGGCAGCCGGTGATCGACAGGATGGCGCTGAAGATGTTCAACAAGAGGATGCTGTCAAAGTATGACTTTGAGAACGAGGATGACCGTGTGATCCTCAATACGGATGGATTCCGGAAGTTCTGTACAGAGTATGAAAAGTGGATGGCAGGAAAGGAAAACGGAGAAAGGGAAGCCGGCTTCCGCGGAATCATACACAGGCAGGCTGCCAGCTTGAAACAATGTATCCAGAAAGGTACGGCATATGTCCCTTTCAGTCTGGAGGCGGAGCATGTACGTAGTGAGTTATGATATCTCTTCTGACAGGCTGAGGAATAAGGTGGCCAGGACTTTGGAGGGCTATGGGACCAGGATCCAGTACAGCGTATTTGAGTGCAAGCTGAGTGAAAAGAAGTACCGGGAACTATACGGGAAACTGATGAAGCTGATGGAAGGCGCAGAGGAAGGAAACATCCGGTTGTATTCCGTCTGCGGAAACTGCGAGGGCAAGATCCGCACGATCGGAGAGCCGGACCTGAAAACAGAGCAGCTTGCTGAAGAAGTGATCGTAGTATGAGGAGGATGTAATGGGAATATACAGTAAAATTATAGATATACAGAAGCTGGGACAGGCATGGGAACGGGTGCGGAAAAACAAACCTGCCTGCGGTGTTGATAATGTGACTTGTGAGATGTTTGAGGAAAGGCGGAGGGAGGAGATTAAGCAACTGAACATTGAACTGGCGGAACACAGGTATGAGAGTCTGCCGGTAAGGCTGACGACGATATATAAAGGCGAGAAAGCGCGCAGGATCGCGCTGTTCAGTATGCGCGATAAAGTGGTTCAGCAGTCACTTGCACATGAACTGGGCAGGATCTATGAGCCACTGTTCTCAAAAAGCACGTATGCATACCGCCCGGGACAGTCGGCGCTGGAGGCTCTGAAGCTGATCGGGGAAAAGACGAAAGGAAAGCAGGGACTGTGGGTGCTGCAGATGGATATCGCGGACTATTTCGACAGTATACGCCATGACGTATTGCTCCATACATTGAGGAAGCAGGTGAAGGAACAGGATGTCCTTGAGCTGACGCAGACAGTTCTTAAGGCAAAGGTTCTTGATGCTCAGACCGGGGAACTCAGTGAAAACAGGGTCGGTATCTATCAGGGATCATCCTGCGCACCGCTTCTGTCCAATATTTATCTGATGGACTATGACAGAGAAATGGAGAACCGAAGCAGTTTTTATATCCGCTATTCCGATGATATCCTTGTCCTGGAATCGAGCCAGGAGAAGGCGAAGGAGCTCTATGAATATTCCAAAGTATATATGGAGCAGAAAGGGCTGACGCTGAAAGAGAGTAAGACGCAGCTCCATCAGGTTGGCGAACAGGAAGGATTCATTTACCTTGGTTATCAGTTTACATCTAAGGGAAGGTCAGTGCCTGCTAAAGCGGTATCTTCCCTGAATGACAGGCTGGAGACAATGTGGCTCACTTCAGGCCTGGATATAGAGGAAAAACTGCAGAAGGGGCAGGAGATCCTGGGCGGCTGGGAGCAATACTATAGCGGCGAGCGCACTCCAGGCAGTATGATAGAGTACGTGCTTCTGCTTTCCATGGTGAGGAATAAGCAGCCGGAGATCAGGGAGAAAGTGGAGAAGCAGAGATCAGGGCTGGTAAATTATTATCGTGATATAGCAAAATATATGGCTGAATATTGGATGCAGAACAGTCAGGTGCAAAATACTATCCGTGAATATGAGCAGTTCTTTCAAGTTCCGGAGGAGGATCATATAAAGGCGGAAGACAGTCAGCAGGTGAGGCTTCTGGAAGAACTGGCACAGAAGTATGCCCAACTGCTCATACGGCCATCTGAGGAGCTGTATACGGATATCATGCAATTATATACAGATATAGGGGCTTACAGAAAAGCATCGTATTATTGGGAGATGAGAGCAAAATATACTGAGGAAAGACCTGGGGAAGCGCTGCCGGTGATACAGGGGGAAACCTGGGAGAAAACGGGTGAAGCGCTGCCTGAGGTGGATGTCCAGGATTACATGGAGCTTTTTGTCGGCCGTGAGGATACTTATGCGAGAGAAACAGCAGGTGCCGGCGGCCGGTGTGTGACAGAGCAGGTGCCGGAACCACTTACTGATAATCTGGTGCGCCGGCATCTGTCGGGCGATATGACCATTGAATCTTATGTACGGCGCCCCAATAATACGTCAAAGTATGTGGTGTTTGATATTGATATTTCGAAAAAGATCCTGCTCCAGTATAGTTACGGGACTCCGGAATTTGCCTCCTGCAAGCAAAAGGCCGCAGAGCGTGCATCACAGATATGCTCAGTACTCAAAAAAATGGGGTTGACCGGATATATTGAAGACAGCGGCTATAGAGGATATCATGTGTGGGTATTCTTTACAGAATGGATTCCTGTGCGCTATATCAATCAGTTTACTGACTGTGTACAGAAAGAAGCCGGAGAAGAAAACGGGGACAGCATTACAATAGAATTATTTCCCGATAACGGACGGACCCGCCCGGGTAAAATCGGGCAGAAAATAAGACTGCCTCTCGGGATTCACCCGCGTACGGGAAACAGAAGTGTGTTCCTGGATAAACATTTCAGCCCGGTTGCGGATTACAAAAGTTTTCTCACAGATATAGCGAAATGCTCCCTCAGTGCGATCCGAAAGATATTGGGGATGTATATCTCTGAAGTAAGGGATATACCAGCATCCAAAGTAGTGGACCAGAACCTGGAAAAATTCGGGACAATCCCGGAAACTGTGCGCATCGTGCTTGAAAAGTGCAGCCTCATGCGCTACCTCTGCCAGAAAGCAGCGGCTACAGGATATCTGACACATTTTGAAAGACAGTCAGTGCTGTATGTTTTCGGACATATGGGAGAAGGGGGCAAGGAATTCGTACATACAGTCATGGGATTTACCCTGAATTATCAATACAATACAACGGAAAAATTTATTATAAAAATCCCGGAAAAGCCGGTAAGCTGTCTAAAACTGAGGGAACAGTATAAACTGATCACCGCTGAATACGGGTGTAGCTGCAGTTTTAAACAGACTAAGAACTGCTACCCCTCGCCAGTTCTCCACGCGATCAAGAATAGCGGAGAGGATCAGTCTGAGATTACGGTTCCCACGAGCCGCACCATCTCTAAGGCAAAAGAAGAGAAAGTATATGAAGAACTTAATATCCACAAGCAGACGGAAAAACTGGCACAGCGGATTGTGGAATTGAAAAAGCAGAAAAGAGGGCTGGATAAGTCGATCCGTAAGGTTGAAGAAGAACTACAGAAAATTTTTGATAATGCAGGGATTGACTGCCTGGAAATAGGGATGGGGATGCTTGTGCGCAGGAAGAAAGGAGAACAGTATGAATGGCTGATCGAACTGTGAGCAGCACAGGGATTGCCCTGTTTTGACAAGAAAACGGCAGAATACCGGCGGGACAAATCCCGCCGGTATCAGGATGAGCTGCTGTTTACACAGTAACTGGAGTAAAAGTAATAGATGAAATGAAGTGAAAAATGCTTTTATTCAAAAGTATGATGGGGTATAATAAATAAGCGGGGAGACTGTCTGAAATATGAACAATTTATGAACATGGAAGAAAATCATAAAAAACCTGTAGTTTTCAGAATTTTCAGACAAATACCTGCAAAAATGAGCCTGGGAAGCCAGTGTTTATGCGGGGTTGCAGAGGGTACTGTAGAAATGAAAGAAGCCCGTTTAGGGCGTTGAAACAACCCGCTGTATATGTAATATGTAAGTTGCGGTCATGTAGAAATGAAAGAAGCCCGTTTAGGGCGTTGAAACACTTTCCTTGCGGCAAGCTCTTTGATTCTTACAGGCTCGTAGAAATGAAAGAAGCCCGTTTAGGGCGTTGAAACAAATCACTGTCCAGTCATCATTGTCATACTCAAACCTGTAGAAATGAAAGAAGCCCGTTTAGGGCGTTGAAACACCATAGTATATAATGTGCTCATATTTTTTCCTCCTTGGG
>DXIU01000089.1 GCA_019112765.1 Candidatus Mediterraneibacter norwichensis
TCCATTGTGAATCTTGTTTTTAGCCGGATTTCCGGTTTTTTAGTTTTACCAGGTTATGGAACGGAGCTGGATTCCCACTCCACTTTTTCCGGAATACGATTTTCATTCCATTGTATCCGGATGTTTTCGGACCTTTTCTCCAGCCCACGTCCCCGACAAATTCAAATTTTCCACTTTAAATCGTCAAAGTATTATGGTATACTGAAAAAAGGCGAATGTTTAGTCGAAGGAGGTAGTTTTAACATGATATGGGCAAAGGAGGAAACTCTGCCGAGAAGTGAGATCGAAGCGATCCAGCTGTCCAAACTGAAGGATACGGTGCGTTATATTTACGACCGTGTAAAACCTTACCGTGAGAAGATGGATGCGGCAGGAGTCAGGCCGGAGGATATCCAGACGTTAGAGGATCTGAAAAAGATGCCTTTTACATATAAGTCAGATTTCAGAGACAATTACCCGGACGGGCTTTTTGCGGTAGATAAAAAAGAAATCGTGCGCTACCATGCCAGCTCCGGAACAACCGGGAAACCGACGGTGGTAGGATATACGAAAAACGATCTGGACATGTGGCTGAATAATGTGGCAAGACTGGCCTGCATGGGAGGAGCCACGGCAGATGACGTGGCTCAGATTTCATTCGGATATGGTACATTTACCGGAGCTCTTGGTCTTCACGGAGGGCTGGAGAAGATCGGGGCGTCTGTGATTCCCATGTCGTCCGGAAATACGAACAAACAGATCATGTTTCTCCAGGACATGGGAGTGACTCTTCTGGTTGCTACTCCGTCCTATGCGCTGCATCTGGGCGAGGAGGTAAGAAAGAGAGGCATTGATCCTGAAAAGGATCTGAAACTTCATATCGGCCTGTTCGGCGGGGAAGGCATGACGGAACCCATGCGGGATGAGATGCATAAAGTCTGGGGAGATCAGTTTGTCTGTACACAGAACTATGGCATGAGCGAGCTGTGCGGACCGGGCGTGGCCGGGGAATGTACAGAACTCTGCGGAATGCATGTAAATGAAGACTGGTTCATCCCGGAGATCATCAATCCGGAAACCGAAGAGGTACTTCCCCCGGGAGAACTGGGAGAACTCGTGGTAACCTGTCTGGGAAAAGAAGCTTTGCCGCTGGTAAGATATCGTACCGGGGATCTGACAAGACTGATGTACGAACCCTGCAAATGCGGAAGAACGACCTGCAGAATGGAAAATCTCTCCGGACGTGCGGACGACATGCTTGTCATCCGCGGTGTAAATGTATTCCCGACACAGATCGAAGAGGTACTTCTTAAGATTGACGAGATCGGACCTCATTACGAGATTCTTGTGGAGAGAAAGAACCGTCTGGATGTGATGACAATTACAGTAGAGCTGATTGATGACAGACTGCTTGACAGCTACGGCAAACTGAGCGAACTGGAAGGCAGAATCAAAGCTGCGCTGAAAGCACAGCTGGGACTGGCGACACAGCTGAAGCTGGTTGCGCCGAACTCTCTTCAGAGATTTGAAGGAAAGGCAAAGAGAGTGACAGATTTACGAAAGGATGGACTGTGATATGGCAGAGAAAGTTATTATGCTTGGCAATGAGGCGATTGCCAGAGGAGCATACGAGGCGGGAGTAAAAGTTTCCTCCGCGTATCCCGGCACACCCAGTACCGAGATCAGTGAGTACCTTGTCCAGTACAGGGACGATGTGTATGAAGAATGGGCTCCCAATGAGAAAGTAGCTACAGAGGTAGCAGTAGGCGCCAGCCTGGCGGGAGTCCGGGCTATGGCCTGTATGAAACATGTGGGTCTGAACGTGGCGGCTGATCCCCTTTATTCTGTATCCTACATGGGCGTAAACGGGGGACTTGTTCTTGTGGTGGCAGATGATCCGGGACTTTACAGCTCCCAGAATGAACAGGACACAAGAATGGTGGCAAGAGCGGCACAGATACCGGTTATTGAGCCGTCCGACAGCGCGGAGGCGAAGGACTTCTTTAAAATCGCCTTTGAACTGAGCGAGCAGTTTGACCGCCCCTTCATTTTCCGTACAACGACCAGACTGGCTCATTCCCAGGGCCTGGTGGAACTGAAAGAACGTGTGGAACCGGAAGATAAACCGTATGAGAAAAATATCCGGAAAAATGTTATGATGCCGGGCAATGCCAAATTCCGTCATATTGAGATTGAAAAACGGAACAACGAGCTTGCCGAAGCGGCAAATACCCTGTCCATCAACACTGTGGAAATGAATGATACAAAGATCGGCGTTATTACAAGCGGAATTCCTTATCAGTACGTAAAAGAAGCGCTTCCCGAGGCTTCTGTGCTGAAGCTGGGAATGGTGAATCCGCTGCCCAGAAAGCTGATTGAGGAGTTCGCGTCCAAAGTAGAGAAGCTGTATATTGTAGAAGAACTGGATCCGGTTATCGAGGAACAGGTGAAGTCCTGGGGGATTCAGGCTGTGGGCAAGGAGATCTTAACTGTGCAGGGCGAATACAGCGCTAATATGCTCCGAGAGGCTATTTTAAAAGAAAAGCTGGATATTAAAGCCCCGGCTGAGGCTCCGGGAAGACCGCCGATTCTCTGCCCGGGATGTCCTCACCGCAGCGTCTTTTATGTGCTGAACAGGCTGAAAATGCATGCGGCAGGCGACATCGGCTGCTATACACTGGGAGCCGTTGCCCCCCTGAGCGTGATTGATACGACCATGTGTATGGGATCGAGTATTTCCACTCTTCACGGAATGGAAAAAGCAAAAGGCAAAGAATATATCAAAAACTGGGTGGCAGTGATCGGCGATTCCACCTTCCTGCATACCGGTGTCAACTCGCTGATGAATATGGTGTACAACAACGCCACAGGTACAGTGATCATCATGGATAATTCCACAACCGGAATGACCGGCCACCAGGATCACGCCGCAACCGGAAAGACCCTGCAGGGAGATCCTACATATGCCATTAATATTCCTGATCTCTGCCGGGCAATGGGCGTGAAGAACGTACACGAAGTCAATGCCTTTGATCTGCCGCTTCTGGAGAAGACGATCAAAGAGGAAACGGTGAAAGACGAAGTGTCTGTAATTATTACAAAGACGCCGTGCGTCCTTCTGGATAAGAGAAAGAAACCTCTTTATATTGCCCATGAAGATAAATGTAAAAAATGCGGCATGTGCATGAAGCCGGGATGTCCGGCCATGACGAAAAATGCCGATGGAACAATTCACATTGACGATACGATGTGCACCGGCTGCGGACTGTGCGAGTCACTGTGCAAATTCGGGGCAATCGAGCTTGTAAAGGAGGGGGAGTAAGATGGCAGTAAAAAATATTATGATTGTCGGCGTAGGCGGACAGGGAACCCTTCTGACCAGCAGAATCCTGGGAGGACTTACCATTGCGGGCGGATATGACGTAAAGCTTTCCGAGGTTCACGGTATGGCTCAGAGAGGCGGAAGCGTTGTGACGTTTGTACGTTACGGCGACAAGGTTGCAGAGCCGATTGTGGAAGAGGGACAGGCGGATGTGATTATTGCCTTTGAGAGGCTGGAAGCTCTGCGGTACGCACATTTTCTTAAAAAAGACGGCGTGCTGATCGTAAATGACTGGCGGATTGATCCTATGCCTGTAGTAATCGGAGCGGCAGAGTATCCGGAACATATCCTGGAGGATCTGGAAAAAGAATACAAAGTATACCGCGTAGATGCCACAGAGGAGTCAAAAAAACTGGGCAATCCGAAAGTATTCAATCTGATTGTGCTGGGTGTTGCGGCGCAGCATATGGATTTTACAAAAGAACAGTGGTATGAAGTGATCGAAAAAACAGTACCTCCGAAAACGATAGAGATTAACAAAAAAGCGTTTGATGTAGGCTACACTCTTTAAGAGTGCCTGAATAGAGAGCAAGAAAGGCGGTGATATCAGTGATCAAACAGATATCGGTATTTGTCGAAAACCAGCCGGGAAGCATGATGCGGGTGACTTCTGTGCTGACAGAGTCCCACGTCAATATCCGTGCGATCTCAACGTTTGATACGCCCGAGTTTGGTATCCTTCGTCTGGTGGTCGACGATCCGGCAAAGGCAAAAGAAAGCCTGACGCAGAAAGGGTTTGTGACAAGAGTAAATGATGTGATCGGAGCGGAGCTCAAGGATGAAAAGGGCAATCTGAATCAGATGTTCAAGATCCTTGCCGACGGTGAGATTAACGTAAATTATATTTATTCTTTTGTCATCCGCGAAGAGAAGGCGCCGGTTATCGTGTTCCACACAGACGATTTTCAGAAAGCAGAACAGGTTTTAAAAGAAGCGGAAGTAAAACTGGTGGAAGAGTCTGAACTGTAAAAGAGCCTGTGTCCGTGAGGGGCAGGAGACAGATCTGAAAACCATTTTGCAGGCTGCCGCAAAAACATTAAAGGAGAAACAAAATGGCTGGAGTATCATTAGAAAACTGGGTTGAGCGGATCCGTGATCCGAAAATTGAGTGTATGAGCAGGGACGAGATGGCGGACCTGCAGAGTAGACGCCTTGTAGATGTAGTGCGCAGGGTGTATGACAATGTTGAATTTTACCGGAAGAAAATGCAGCAGAGAGGGGTGGAGCCCGGAGATATCAAATCTATCGAGGATATCGAAAAGCTTCCTTTCACGACAAAAGAAGATCTGAAGAATAATTATCCGTTCGGTCTTCTGGCAATTCCCATGAAAGATGTAGTCCGTGTACAGGGGACTTCCGGTACAACAGGAAAGCTGACGATTGCGCCTTATTCACAGAAAGACGTTGATGTATGGGGCGAATGCGTGGCCAGAGGTCTTACCATGGCAGGTCTTACCTCTGAGGACATTATTCATGTATGCTATGGATACGGACTGTTTACAGGCGGTATGGGGCTGGATTTCGGAGCAAAGGCTCTGGGAGCGACCGCAATCCCGATGTCCGCGGGAAATACGAAACGGCAGATGATGTGTATGGAGGATCTGGGAGCGACTGCATTTGCGTGTACCCCTTCCTACGCTCTTTACCTGGCAGAATCTCTGGCAGAGGCAGGTGTGGTAGACCGCCTGAAGCTCAAGGCCGGAATCCACGGAGCAGAGCCCTGGACCGAGGAGATGCGCAAGAAGATCGAGAGTATTCTGCACATTAACTGTTTCGATATTTATGGACTGTGTGAAGTGACAGGACCCGGCGTTGCCCAGGACTGCATTCACAAAGAAGGACTTCATGTCCATGCCGACTATTTCTATCCGGAAGTGCTCAATCCGGCGACTCATGAAAAATGTGCGGACGGAGAGACAGGTGAACTGGTATTCACAACACTTGCAAAAGAGGCAATGCCTCTGATCCGATACCGTACAAAAGATCTGACAAGCATTAATCACGCCCCATGCAAATGCGGAAGAACCCTTCCCCGTATCTCCAAGTTTACGGGAAGAACCGATGATATGAAAGTCATCCGTGGAGTCAACGTATTCCCGACTCAGGTTGAGACCGCGCTTCTGAGCATGGGCGGAGCGGTAGCGCCGCACTATCTGATGATTGTAGACAGAGAAGACAATATGGATGTTCTGACTGTTATGGTAGAAGTAGATGAAGCTGTATTCTCAGACGAGATCCGTAAACTGGATGCCCTGAGAAATAAGATCGCCAGCGTATTAAAGACCGCACTGGGCGTATCTGTACGAGTGAAGCTGGTTGAGCCGAAATCAATCCAGAGAAGCGAGGGCAAGGCTGTCCGCGTGATCGACAACAGAAAACTGTAAAAAGGAGGGCGCAGGAATGGGAATCACAATTCAGCAGTTATCGGTTTTTCTTGAAAACCGTCAGGGACGACTGGACGAGGTACTGTCCGTCCTTGCAGGGAATGATGTAAATATTGTGGCATTGAGCCTGGCAGATACAACAGAATACGGAATGCTCCGCATGATTGTGTCTGACCCGAACAAGGGAAAAGCTGTTCTCAGAGAACATGGAATTACAGCTATGCTGACAGACGTGGTAGCGCTCCGTGTTCCCCACGAGACCGGATCTCTCAGCAAAGCCATGCACCAGATCATGGAAGGAGAGATCAATGTGGAATATATGTATGCCTTTGCAAACGGCGCGGATGCATCGGCGGTTCTCAAATGCGATGACCCGGTAAGAGTGGTTGACATTTTAAGGGGAAGCGGATTTGACGTATGGGAAGCTCCGGAGGCGTATGTGTCAAACATCAAATTATAAGACTGAAAAACAGAATAAAGAGCCGCAGCGCGGATTTCTGCCGTCATGAGCAGAAAATTCTGCCTGCGGTATAAAAGAAGACAGGCCGGACAAAAAATGTCCGGCCTGTCTTCTTAATCGTTTTTTTCTGTATTGCTTTTAATTTAAATGTCTGTCTGATTTATATAATTAAAAGGTACATTAAAAATTCTGATTAAAGTTTTACTACGTTTGTCGCCTGTGGTCCTTTTGCGCCTTCTGTCACGTCAAATTCGACAGCCTGGCCTTCTTCTAAGGATTTGAATCCATCCATTACCAGTCCTGAGTAGTGAACGAAAATATCGTTGCCCTCGGAATCGGAGATGAATCCGTACCCCTTCTGGTTGTTAAACCATTTCACTGTACCTGTCATTGTGCATACCTCCATAAGAAAATAAAAAGTTACTGTCCAGATCTTTCCGACCTGATCCTGTGTCAGTGTAGCATGTTTAACAATAAAAGTCAATGAAAAACTTGCCGGTTTCGTAAAAATATACAAAAAGAATGTGAATGTTGTAATTGAGAAGCGGGTAAATTAAAATAAAGGCGTATCTATCTGCCTTGCAGAAAGAGACATCAGAAAGAGACGAAAGGAGAGGCACAGCATTGAAGATTTATAAAAACATAACTGAATTGATTGGAAGAACCCCTCTGATGGAGGTAACCAATATTGAACAGGAAAAACAGCTTAAGGCCAGAATACTGATAAAGCTGGAATATTTCAATCCGGCAGGAAGCGTAAAGGACCGTGCTGCGCTCAGCATGATTCAGGAGGCGGAGAAACAGGGAAAGATCCGCCCGGGCGCGCTGATCATTGAGCCGACCAGCGGAAACACAGGGATCGGTCTGGCGGCGGTGGCCGCGTCAAGAGGATACCGGACGGTGTTTGTCATGCCGGAGACCATGAGTGTGGAGCGAAGAAAACTTCTGGCCGGTTATGGCGCCCGGATTGTACTGACAGAAGGCAGCAAAGGGATGAGCGGAGCCATAGCCAGGGCGGAAGAGCTGGCAGCAGAAAATGACAATGCGATTGTTCTGGGACAGTTTGTTAATCCCGCAAATCCGGAAGCGCATTATAGAACGACAGGTCCCGAGATCTGGGAAGATACAGAGGGAAAGATTGATCTGTTTGTTGCTGGTGTGGGAACCGGCGGAACCATCACCGGAACCGGAAGGTATCTGAAAGAACAAAAACCGGATCTTAAAGTAATCGCCGTGGAACCGGCAGGCTCACCGGTTCTGTCAGGGGGAAAAGCAGGTTCTCATGGCCTGATGGGCATCGGGGCCGGTTTCGTGCCGGAGATTCTGGATACGGAAATCTATGACCGGATCTGCACAGTTGCGGAGGAAGAAGCCTATGAAGCTGCCAGGCTTCTTGCGCACAGGGAAGGCATACTTACCGGAATAACCTCCGGAGCCGCGCTGCATGCGGCGGTTCAGGAGGCGGAGCGTCCGGAAAATGAAGGAAAAACAATTGTTGCCCTTCTTCCGGATACCGGTGAACGGTATCTGTCCACTCCTCTGTTTCAGGAAAATTAGTCTGTTGCAGACAAATCAGAAATATGAGAAAGCAGTCTTTTACATACAGACGCTGCGGCATGCAATGTCTGTATGAAAGGCTGCTTTTTTATTCCGCAGTAACGGCATATGAATTTTTCTATAGAATATGGCGGGATGCACAAAAACGGAATCCGTTTTTTTGTGTGGTCTGCCGAAAATGACTTTAAATGAATGAAAATGGCTGAATATGATTGACTGTGAATGAAAATGAAAGTATAATGAACTTATCAAAAGAAAAAGGAAGGAGTGAAGCAGATGCTGACAGAAGAACGGTTCGCGCGGATTCTCCGGATTGTCAATGAAGAAAAGTCTGTGACAGTACAGGATCTGAAGGAAAGGCTCCATACCTCAGAGTCTACAATACGGAGGGACCTGACAGTACTCGATCAGAAAAAACTTCTTGTGAAAGTGCACGGGGGAGCCACAGTTCTTGAAATGGACTATACGGCGAAGGACATTGCGGTAGCGTCCAGGATGAATCAGAATACAGAAGAGAAAAGGGAAATCGGAAAATTTGCGGCAGATCTGATAGAATCTGATGACTTTGTTTATCTCGATGCCGGTACAACGGTTTCACACATGCTGGAATATATCACATCCAAAGACGCTGTTTTTGTGACAAACGGGATTTCACATGCGCAGATGCTGACGCGGAAAGGATTTACGGTTTATCTTCTCGGAGGCATGCTCAAGCCGGCTACAGAAGCGGTGATCGGGCTTCAGGCGGCAGAGAGTCTGGAGAGATATCATTTTACAAAAGGTTTTTTCGGAACAAATGGAGCCGACAGAAAATTCGGTTACACAACTCCGGATCCTGCAGAGGCGATGATCAAGGAGACGGCCATGAAAAAGTGCAGAAAATGCTATGTTCTTGCAGATTCAACCAAAATCGGGCATACTGCGCCTGTGAAATTCGGGAATTTTTCTGATGCATGGCTGATTACGACAAATGTGAAGGATAAGGAACTGAAAAAAGAGAAAAATATTATTGAGGTGAGAAAATGATCTATACAGTAACATTTAACCCTTCTCTGGATTATGTGGTGCAGACTGCTGACCTGATTCCCGGACGTGTGAACCGAACCACAGAGGAACATATTTATCCGGGAGGAAAAGGCAATAATGTCTCTGTTATTCTCTCCAATCTGGGACAAAAAAGCAAAGCGCTGGGCTTTAAGGCAGGCTTTACCGGGGAGCAGATGGAGCAGATGCTGGAAAGCTATGGATGCTGCACAGACTTTATCCCGCTGGAAGAAGGACTGACGAGAATCAATGTCAAGGTGAAAGCAAAAGAAGAAACGGAAATCAACGGACAGGGACCGGTCATTACCGCGGCTGCTATAGAGGAACTGTTCAGCAGACTGGATGCTCTGAAAAAGGAGGATGTGCTTATTCTGGCCGGCAGTATCCCGAATACGCTTCCGGAAGATATTTACGAGAAAATCATGGCGCGGCAGCAGGGAAAAGGAGTGCGCGTCATTGTGGATGCGACAAAAGATCTTCTCGTTAACGTGCTCAAATACCGACCTTTTCTGATTAAGCCCAATAACCATGAACTGGGCGAAATATTCGGAAAAGAACTGAAAACCGATGAAGAGATTGTGGAATACGCGGAAAAGCTTCAGGAAACGGGAGCGGTAAACGTACTTGTCTCAATGGCGGGAGAAGGCGCGATTCTTGTGACAGAGGACAAGAAAGTATACAAGCAGCTGCCTCCAAAAGGGAAAGTGGTCAATTCCGTCGGCGCCGGGGATTCTATGGTAGCCGGATTTACAGCGGGTTATCTGAATACCGGAGATTATAGAAAAGCGCTTGAGCTTGGAACAGCGGCAGGAAGTGCGACAGCGTTTGTTTCCTGGCTGGCCACAAGAGACGAGATTGCGGAGAAACTTGAAAAACCTGTTTCTGTATACGGAATATAAAGGAGAAAGAAAAATGAGAATAACAGATCTGCTGAAAGCCTGCAGCATAGAATTGAACGGGGCCCCGGACACCAAGGAAGAGACGATCCGGCAAATGGTCGGACTTATGGTAAAAGCGGGAAATATTTCCGATCCGGAAAAATATATGAAAGGCGTGTTCGCCAGAGAAGAAGAGGGGACAACAGGGATCGGGGAAGGAATTGCAATTCCCCATGCAAAAAACGATGCCGTCCGCGCTCCGGGCCTGGCGGCAATGGTCATCAGAAACGGTGTGGATTATGATTCTATGGACGGCGAACCGGTAAATCTTGCGTTTCTGATTGCTGCGCCGGATACGGAAGAAAATGTGCATCTGGAAGTACTCAGCAGACTGTCTATGCTTCTGATGGATGAATCGTTTAAGGAGAATCTTCTGAAAGCAAAGACAGTGGAAGAATTTCTTGCATGTGTGGACCAGGCGGAGAAAGACAAATTTGAGGAAGAAAAACCACAGGAAACTCCGGATACAGGCTACCGCATTCTTGCTGTGACGGCCTGCCCCACAGGAATTGCGCATACGTATATGGCAGCGGAGAGTCTGGAGAAGACGGCGGCTCAGATGGGATATACAATTAAAGTGGAGACAAATGGTTCCGGAGGAGACAAAAATGTCCTTACACCCCAGGATATCGCGGAATGCGAATGCATTATTGTGGCGGCGGACAAAGATGTCAGAATGGCACGTTTTGAAGGAAAGCCGGTAATTGTAACAAAAGTGGCAGACGGGATCCATAAGCCGGAGGAACTGATCCGTGAAGCGGTGAGCGGCAATGTGAAAATTTATCACAGTTCCGGAAAGGAGGAAGGGGCTGAAGCTTCAGTCCCGGAAGAAGGTCTGGGCAGAAAAATATATAAAGCGCTGATGAAAGGCGTATCCCATATGCTTCCGTTTGTAATCGGAGGCGGTATTCTGATGGCGCTGTCCTATCTCTGCGACGGGGCAAACGCAGGAACAGATATTTTCGGAAACGGGACCCCTCTTGCAAGATTTTTTAATCTGACAGGCAATACAGCTTTTGAAATGATGTTCCCTATTCTTGCGGGATATATTGCCATGGCTATCGGGGATCGGCCGGCTCTTATGCCTGGTATTGTGGGCGGACTTCTGGCAAGAGCGGGAACAAGTGTGTTTCTTCCGGAAGAGGAGTGGATTTCCTCCGGCTTTTTCGGAGCTTTAATCGCCGGATTTGTGGCAGGATATCTGATGCTGCTTATTAAAAAAGCGCTGGAGCGGCTGCCCCGGGCGCTGGAGGGAACAAAGCCGGTGCTGCTGTATCCTTTTGCAGGTATTGTTCTGATGGGCGCGATTATGATATTCATTGTCAATCCGCCCATGGGTGCATTCAATGAATGGCTCAACAGCACACTTGCCGGTATGGGAGAGGGAAGCAGAATCCTTCTGGGCATTGTTCTCGGCGGCATGATGGCAGTTGATTTCGGCGGCCCGTTCAATAAGGCGGCGTATGTATTCGGCACTGCGTCGATCGCAGGCGGTCAGTTTGATATTATGGCTGCAGTTATGGCAGGCGGTATGGTTCCGCCTATCGCGATTGCCCTTGGAACGACATTTTTCAGAAAATGTTTTACCGAGAGTGAACGGCAGACAACCGTTACAAATTATATTATGGGACTTTCATTTATTACGGAGGGAGCAATTCCGTTTGCGGCGTCCGATCCTCTTCGGATTATCCCGCCCTGCATCATCGGTTCTGCGGCAGCCGGGGCGTTGTCCATGGCATTCGGATGCGGTTCCCGTGCTCCCCATGGAGGTATATTTGTAGTGGGAATTATGGATAACGCACCTATGTTTCTTGTAGCAGTTCTGGCCGGCGCTGTAGTGGGAATGGCAGGAATCGTTCTGCTGAAAAAAACAACAGCGGGAAGAACAAAAAAGGCCTGAATACTTGATTGAAAATTCAGGCAATGTGTTATATACTTATAAAGGATCACCATATGGTAAAAGGAGGATAAGACCAATGAAAGAATTCAAATATGTGATTACAGATCCGGAAGGAATTCACGCAAGACCGGCAGGGATTCTTGTAAAACAGGCAGCTGGATATCAGAGCACTGTAAAAATTGCCAAAGGAGAGAAGTCAGCTGACGCAAAAAGAATCTTTGGTGTTATGGGTCTTGGAGTTAAGACCGGAGAAGAAGTGACCATCACAGTTGAGGGAGCAGATGAGGAGAAGGCAATTGCCGAATTAGAGGCATTCTTCAAGGGGAATTTATAAAATGATTACAATAAGCGGTAAAAGTGTTTTCGGCGGCGTGTCAATCGGAAAGCTTATGTTTTACAAAAGAAACGAAAAAGTCATTAAGAGAGTACACGTCGATGATGTGGACGCGGAATGGGATCGCTTCCAGCAGGCAAAAGACACTGCTGTATCCCAGCTGAAAGGTCTGTATGATAAAGCACTTGAAGATGTAGGCGAAGCAAACGCCATGATTTTTGAAATCCATCAGATGATGCTGGAGGATCTTGACTATCTTGAGTCTATTGAGAATATTATCCGTACCCAGGAAGTCAATGCAGAATTCGCGGTAGCAACTACATCAGACAATTTTCAGAAGATGTTTGCGGCTATGGACGATGCATATATGCAGGGACGTGCTGCAGATGTAAAAGATGTCTCTGAGCGCGTTCTGGATATTCTCTGTGGCGTTAATGACGGCATGAAAGCTATGGATGAACCATGTATTATTGCTGCGGATGATCTGGCGCCAAGTGAGACAGTACAGCTTGATAAAAGTAAAGTGCTCGGTTTTGCCACTATGTACGGCTCATCCAATTCCCACACAGCGATTCTTGCAAGAACAATGAATATACCGGCTGTTATCGGGCTGGGCGAGGCGCTTCTTCCGGACTATGACGGGAAGATTGCCGCAATCGATGGATTTACCGGAAAGCTTTATATTGAGCCGGACGATGAGACGATGGCTGAGATGAAGGAGAAGCGCGCAAAAGATCTGGAACAGAAAGCGCTTCTTGAGCAGCTGAAAGGCAAGGAAAATGTCACAAAGAGCGGGCGGAAGATCAATGTATATGCAAATATCGGAAATGTATCTGATGTCGGAACTGTGCTGAAAAATGACGCAGGCGGAATCGGTCTGTTCAGAAGTGAATTCCTTTATCTGGAAAACACAGATTTTCCGACAGAGGAGCAGCAGTTCTCCGTATACAAACAGGTCGCGGAGAATATGGCCGGGAAGAAGGTTATTATCCGTACTCTGGACATTGGCGCAGACAAGCAGGTGGATTATTTCGGACTGGACAAAGAAGAAAATCCGGCTCTCGGATATCGGGCGATCCGTATCTGTCTGACCAGACCGGAGATTTTCAAAACACAGCTGAGAGCGCTGTACAGAGCGGCAATGTTTGGAAATATTTCCATTATGTTTCCCATGATCATCTCTGTTGATGAGATTCACCAGATCAAAGCGATCATTAACGAGGTAAAAGAAGAGCTTAAGACAGAGGGAATCCCGTTCAGGGATGATGTGGAACTGGGCGTTATGATTGAGACGCCGGCGTCGGTTATGATCAGTCGCGAGCTTGCAAAAGAGGTTGATTTCTTCAGTGTGGGAACAAATGATCTTACACAGTATACGCTGGCTATTGACCGTCAGAATGCAAAACTTGATCGGTTCTATGATCCGCACCATCCGGCGATCCTTGCCATGATAAAAATGGCTGCGGAAAACGCGCACGCAGAGGGCGCCTGGATCGGAATCTGCGGCGAGCTTGGAGCGGACCTTGAGCTTACACAGGAGTTCATTGATATGGGTCTGGACGAGCTGTCCGTGTCACCTTCCATGGTGCTTCCGCTCAGAAAGCGTATCAGAGAATGTGAATAAAAACATAGAGAATACGGATAAGATGTCTTTTTATGGATGCGTCAGATTCATAAAAAGACATCTTTTTTTCTTGCTATGACAGAACATATGTGCTATTATAACAAAAAGAACACATGTTCGAATACATGGGCGCGGATTATATTCAGAAAGTTTAACGATAACGATGTGGAAGGAATGTGAAAACAGCATGAAAGATCGGATTCAAACGGAGATGACGCTATATGAAAAACTGGAAATATTGTCTGACGCGGCAAAGTATGATGTGGCATGTACCTCCAGCGGCGTAGACAGAAAGGGAGACGGTACAGGTATGGGAAACTGCAGCAGGGCCGGGATCTGCCATAGTTTTTCTGCCGATGGAAGGTGTATTTCTCTTTTGAAGATCCTGTTTACAAACGAGTGTATTTATGACTGCAGGTACTGCGTTAACCGCTCGTCAAACGATGTAGTCAGGACTTCTTTTACTCCTGACGAAGTCTGTACACTGACAATGGAGTTTTACCGGAGAAATTATATCGAAGGTCTGTTCCTGAGTTCAGGAGTGCTGAAAAGTCCGGATTACACTATGGAACTTTTGTACGCTACGCTGTACCGGCTTCGCCATGTATGCAATTTTCAGGGATATATTCATGTAAAAGCCATACCCGGCGCAGATCAGAGACTGATCCAGATGACCGGATATCTTGCAGACCGCATGAGTGTGAATATGGAACTGCCCACCGCTGAAGGACTGCGGCTTCTTGCTCCGCATAAATCAAGGGAAAATATTCTTGCCCCTATGCGTTTTGTGCAGGAAAAGTCCAGGGAAAACAGGCAGGAGATCGCACTGTACCGTTCGGCTCCCAGGTTTGTCCCGGCCGGACAGAGCACGCAGATGATTATCGGCGCTACCCCGGAGACGGACTACCAGATTTTAAATGTGGCTGAAGCACTCTATAAGAAATTTGATCTGAAACGTGTTTTTTATTCTGCATTTGTACCCGTCAACCGCGATCTGGCTCTTCCGGATCTGACTGGAAAAGGGCCTCCGCTTCTCAGGGAACACAGGCTCTACCAGGCGGACTGGCTGCTTCGCTTTTATCATTTTGAGGCTGCTGAGCTGCTGGATGAGAAAAATCCGAATTTCAATGTGCTTCTGGATCCCAAGTGCTGCTGGGCATTGAATCATCTTGAAGTTTTTCCTGTGGAGATAAACCGGGCAGATTACCGCCTGCTCCTGAGAGTTCCGGGGATTGGCTGCAAGTCGGCTTCCCGGATTGTAAAGGCCAGAAGAATGGGCAGCCTCGGGTTTGAAGACCTGAAGAAGATGGGCGTGGTGCTGAAGCGGGCGCTTTACTTTATTACCTGCAGCGGCAGGATGATGTACCGGACCAAACTGGAACAGGATTATATCACAAGGAATCTCCTGAATACAAAGGAGCGGCTGCCGGAAGGCGCCGACGGCATGACATACAGACAGCTTTCCCTTTTTGATGATGCCGGAGGAATACCGGCGGGAGGTGATGTGAAATGAAACAGATTTATATATGCAGCGATACAATTACCGGTATTTACTCTGCGCTCTATGATGCATGGAAAGAGAACCGGGATAAGGAGGCGGGAATAGAACTCCGGGGAAAAACGCAGCAGCAGCTGTTCTGTGAGTATACCGTTGTGGAAGAAAACGGAGAAAAGGCGTTTCAGCTGGAGCGTATGGTAAAAAGATATCTGGGATACAATGCCTACTGGGATATTTACCATGCTCTTCTTTCTGACGATGAACAGAAAGGGGAGGCGGTGTTCCGGACGATGCAGGAAGCCCGGAAGATACAGGACAGCAGGCGGATTATGGATCATCTGGGCAATCCGGATGTGGCAAAAGTGTTTCAGCTGAGCAGAAGCGTGTCAAACGAAGCTCACCTTTATCAGGAATTTATCCGTTTTCGTGAACTGGAAGGCGGCCTTCTTTTTTCCGAGATCTCTCCGAAAGCACAGGTTCTTACGTGTATTGCGGAACATTTTGCTGATCGGTTTCCGCTGGAAAACTGGATGATCTATGATAAAACACATCAGGTATTTCTTGTACATCGGGAAAGAGAAAAGTGGAGACTTGTATGGGGACAGGAGCTGGATAAACAGGCAGCGGCAAGGATCTCGAAGGAGGAGAAGGAATATGAGACTCTGTGGAAAGGCTTTTTTGACTCCATAGCAATACAGGAGAGAAAAAATGACCGTCTGCAGAAAACACATCTTCCGCTCAGATACAGAGCAGAAATGACAGAGTTTTCAGATTAATATTTTGATTTTCCCTATCTGAACAAAATATGCTTTCCTGAAAAAGGTTGTATAAACACGAAAACAGGACTAGAATAGAACAGGAAAAAGTCAGATTACAGCAGCAGTGGATATACGGAAACAGCTGCTGGTTGGTTGTTTTGCTTCAGAGGGAGAGATGCAATGAGTTCAGTGAATGAAGATGTGCCGGTAATACGTATTTCAGTCAGAAATCTTGTGGAATTTATTCTGAGAGAAGGGGATATCGACAACCGCATATCCGGAGGAATGGACAGAGACGCTATGCTGATGGGCAGCAGAATCCATCGGAAAATACAGAGAAGAATGGGATCGGATTACCATGCCGAGGTCCCTCTGAAAAAAGAAGTTGTTTTCGACGGCTTTCATATTCTTGTCGAAGGGCGGGCAGACGGGATTATTACAGAACAGGACAAAGCGGAGCCCGGAATTACAATAGATGAGATCAAAGGTGTTCTGAGAGAACTGCGGTTTATAGAAAAACCTGAACCTCTGCATCTTGCCCAGGCAAAATGCTATGCGGCCATCTATGCGGAACAGAAAGGTCTGGAAAAAATTGATGTACAGATTACCTACTGCCAGATGGAAAGCGAGGAGATCCGCCGTTTTGTACAATCCTTTGAAACAGAAGAACTAATAAGGTGGTTTTACGAGCTTATCGGAAAATATGAAAAATGGGCCAGGTTTGAAACTGAATGGAAGAAAGTGCGGAATGCTTCAATTCATGAAACAGAATTCCCGTTTTCTTATCGCACCGGTCAGCGGGATATGGCAGCGGCAGTTTACCGGACCATACTGAGAAAGAAAAAATTGTTTATTCAGGCGTCTACAGGGGTGGGGAAGACAATATCCACAGTTTTTCCGTCCGTTAAGGCGCTTGGGGAGGGAATCGGCGAAAAGATCTTTTATCTCACGGCAAAGACAATTACGCGGACTGTGGCTGAGCAGGCGTTCCGGACTCTGAGCGATAATGGCCTGCTGATAAAGGTGATTACCCTGACTGCGAAAGAAAAGATCTGTTTTTGTGATGAGACGGACTGCAATCCGGAAAGCTGCCCGTATGCAAAAGGGCACTATGACCGGGTAAATGACGCGGTATATGATCTTCTTATCAGTGAAAACGGCGTCAGCCGGCAGACAGTTGAACAGTACGCATTGAAACACAGAGTGTGTCCTTTTGAAATGTCCCTTGACCTTTCGGTGTGGGCGGACGCAGTGATCTGCGACTATAATTATGTATTTGATCCGAATGCGCATCTGAAAAGGTTTTTCTCGGAAGGAGGAAATAAAGGCTATATTTTTCTTGTGGATGAAGCGCATAATCTGGTGGAGCGTGGAAGAGAAATGTACAGCGCGGAACTGTATAAAGAAGATTTTCTGGAGGTAAAGCGCTGTGTGAAGGAATGTGATAAGAAAATCGCGGCTCAGCTGGATGGAATTAACCGGCTTTTTCTTGCGCTGAAACGGGAATGTGAAACTTATCGGGTCCTGGAGAGTGTTTCGCATATTTCTCTGAAACTGATGCGCCTTCTTACAGAGATGGAGAGATTCCTGGAAGAACAGGAAGGAGGAGAAAAGCGGGAAAAAGTTCTGGAACTGTATTTCCGGGTCAGAGCTTTTCTGAATATCCATGACATCATGGATGAGAATTACGTTATATACAGCGAACTGGAAGCGGATGGAAGATTCAAGGTAAAGCTGTTCTGCATTAATCCGGCAGTGAATCTTCAGGGCTGTCTGGAACAGGGAAACGGAACTGTTTTTTTCTCTGCCACTCTCCTTCCCATCCGGTATTATAAAAATCTTCTTTCGGTAGAAGAGGACGATTATGCCATATATGTGGAGTCTTCTTTTCCACGGGAGAACCGTCTGATTCTCGTGGGTAGAGATGTGAGTACAAAGTATACCAGACGAGGGCCGGAGATGTACCGGAGAATTGCGGAATATATTCTTTGTACTGCAAAGAGCAGACAGGGCAATTATATCGCTTTTTTTCCATCTTACCGAATGCTGGAGGAAGTTTATGAGTATTTCCGGCAGGGGAAGGGGAAGATGGAGTCAGCGGCTCAGACTCAGTATATGAGTGAGACAGAGAGAGAAGAATTCCTGAAACTGTTTGAAACAGAGAGAGAGGAAAGTTTTGTTGGTTTCTGCGTAATGGGAGGAATTTTTTCCGAAGGAATCGACCTGGCGGAAGACCGGCTGATCGGAGCAGTGATTGTCGGGACCGGACTTCCACAGGTGTGCAGTGACAGAGAGATTATCAGGAATTTTTTTGACAGAAAGAATATGCAGGGGTTTTCCTATTCCTATCTTTATCCCGGTATGAACAAAGTGCTTCAGTCCGCGGGGCGTGTGATCCGGACGGAAAGAGATAAAGGGGTTATTCTGCTGCTGGATGACCGGTTTCAGGATCAGAGATACCGGGAGATATTTCCGCGGGAGTGGGCCGGCGTGCGCACATGTGGCATGCCCAGCCTGCGGCATCAGCTGGAAGAGTTCTGGAAGTAGCTTAAAAATTCCATGGCAACCCGGGATAATGGAAGCAGTTCATTATATGCGATAACAAGTTCGCGTTCCGGGATTTCTTCTTTTGTTTCAAGAATAAAGATATCGTTTTCTGCATTTTTAATACAGTAATCCGGTACAAAGGCGATCCCCAGACCGATGCGGGCCAGGTCGACAAGAAGGTCATTGCTTGTCAGCTCGATTTCCGGAACCAGATCAAGGTGATGCTGCTGGAAGACCTGATGAAGAAATTCATTTGTCGTGCTGTTTTTATCCAGCATCAGAATCGGATACCGGGTCAGCTGACGGAAAGTCAGCCTGCTGTCTTTTAATTCCATAAAAGGCTCCCCGGCAATAAATACGTCGCGGAATTTTTTGATCCTGACCGAAGATGCTCCGGTTCCAAGATAGCGGTTGGGGTGATTGACTACGATAAGATCTACAAGGCCGCTTTTTAAAAGTTCCGCACATTTAAGAGAAGTCTGGTTGATTACCTTTATGTGTGCATTCGGAAATGTCTTGTGAAACCGTTCCAGATAAGGGATAAGAAAATAGCGGCATATCGTGTCGCTTGCTCCGATCCGGATCTGACCGCCGGTGGAGGCTGCATCAAGCAGCTGTGCCTCTCCTCTCTGGATCAGATTCATGGCCGGTTCAATATGGCGCATGAGGATCTCGCCTTCAGGAGTGAGCTGTACTTTTTTGGTACTCCGGATAAACAGAACCTGATCCAGTTTTCTTTCCAGTGTTTTGATGGACTGACTGACTGCAGACTGCGAGATAAAAAGCTGTTTTGAAGCTTCCGAGAAATTTAATGTTGACGCGACATGATAAAAAACCTTGTAAAGCTCGTAATTGATATCAATCATTATTAGACCCCCTAATAAATACTGCTTGTATTATAAGCGAAAATTAATTAAAATACAAGGAGAATACTTCAGGGAAGGAGCGGGATATATTATGAGAAAACTGCAGTGGGCGGCAGGAATATTATTATCTTTTTCGGTTATGGCCATTCTGCTGATTTCCAGTTTTGAAATTGCCATGTATGCGGATTTCAGCGTATATCAGCGGGAATATGAAAAATATGATGTGCTGGATGATCTGGATATGAAGATGGAAGATGTTATGTATGTTACGGAAGAAATGATGGCGTACCTGAGAGGAGACAGGGATACCCTGTCCGTCATAACAACTGTTGAGGGACAGGAACAGGATTTCTTTAATGAACAGGACAGATTTCATATGGGAGAAGTCAGAGATCTGTTTATCGGCGGCCTGAATATCCGGACGGGAGCAGTTGTTACTGCGCTGATCTGTCTGGTTTTTCTGATAGCATCCAAAGCCTGTCTGAAAAAAATCCTTGCCAGATCTTATCAGATTGCTCTGGGTATAACAGGCGCTGCGGTTATTTTTATCGGCGCTGCCGCACTTATTGATTTTAACGCAGTATTCGTGCAGTTCCATCATATTTTCTTTGACAATGATCTGTGGCTTTTTGATCCTGCTGAGGACTACATGATCCGCATGCTGCCGGAAGGACTGTTTGCCGATATGGTTTTACGGATTGGTCTTCTTTTTGTGGGAAGTCTCCTGATACTGCTTATTATCAGTATTTTAGCCGGGCGTTTTAAGAAAAAACAGAAATCTGATTAGTTCTGCTTATCAGATATTTAAGTTATATTAATTATACTAATGAAGAAAAGTGTGATACGATACAGACAGGAACTCATGCGGACAGAGAAATACTGTTCAGAGTGTGAAAGCAAGGGTGTAAGGAAAAACCAGAAGAAAACAGGTAAAGGAGAGATATGATGAGCAGCGTAAAGCGGGTATATGTGGAGAAAAAGCCGGAATATGCCGTTGCGGCAAAAGAACTGAGACATGAGATCAGACACTATCTGGGCATTGCAGATACAGAGGAAGTTCGTGTCCTGATCCGGTATGATGTGGAGAATATTTCTGACGATACTTTTGAGAAGGCCTGCAGGGGTGTGTTTGCGGAACCGCCGGTTGATATTCTTTACAGAGAGGACTTCCCGGCGGGAGAAAACAGCAGAGTATTTTCTGTGGAATTTCTTCCGGGACAGTTTGATCAGCGGGCTGATTCGGCGGAGCAGTGCATACGTTTTATTAAAGAGGATGAAGAACCGGTAGTCCGCACAGCCACAACTTATGTGATTGCGGGAAATATTTCCGCTGAGGAGTTTGAGGCGATCAAGAATCACTGCATTAATCCGGTGGATTCCAGAGAGGCCGCGCCGGAGAAACCGGAGACACTTGTAACGGTATTTGAGGAGCCGGAGGATATCCGGACTTTTGACGGATTTAAAGACATGCCGGAAACAGAGCTGAAAGAGCTTTATAATTCACTCGGACTGGCAATGACATTCCAGGATTTCCTCCATATTCAGAAATATTACTGTGAAGAGGAACACCGGGATCCGACAGTGACGGAAATCCGGGTGCTGGATACTTACTGGTCCGATCACTGCCGCCATACAACTTTCTCTACGGAATTGAAAGATGTGGTTTTTGATGAGGGAGATTACAGGGAGCCTATCGAGAACACATATAAAGAATATCTGCGGGATCACAGCGAGATCTTTGCAGGGAGAGAGGACAAGTTTGTCTGCCTGATGGACCTTGCGCTGATGGCCATGCGCCGGCTGAAAAAAGAGGGAAAGCTGGAAGATCAGGAAGAATCAGACGAGATCAATGCATGCAGCATTGTTGTACCGATCCGTGTTGACGGGAAAGAAGAAGAGTGGCTGATTAACTTTAAAAATGAAACACACAATCATCCGACTGAGATTGAGCCTTTTGGAGGGGCTGCAACCTGTCTGGGAGGCGCGATCCGGGATCCTCTTTCCGGACGTACGTATGTATATCAGGCGATGCGCGTGACCGGAGCGGCAGATCCGACCGGGTCAGTGAAAGATACTCTGAAAGGAAAACTGCCTCAGAAGAAACTTGTCCGGGGTGCGGCTCAGGGATACAGCTCTTATGGAAACCAGATCGGACTGGCAACCGGACTTGTAAAAGAAATCTACCATCCGGATTATGTGGCAAAACGTATGGAAATCGGAGCTGTTCTGGGTGCAGCGCCAAGACGTGCGGTAATCCGTGAAAACTCGGATCCGGGAGATCTGATTATACTGCTGGGCGGACGGACAGGACGTGACGGCTGCGGCGGCGCGACCGGTTCTTCCAAAGTTCACACAGAAGAGTCAATTGAGACATGCGGGGCAGAAGTTCAGAAGGGAAATCCTCCTACAGAGAGAAAGATTCAGCGCCTTTTCAGAAGAGAAGAAGTCAGCCGTCTGATCAAGAAGTGCAACGACTTTGGCGCAGGCGGAGTATCTGTGGCAATCGGTGAACTTGCTCCCGGCCTTCGCGTGGAACTGGACAAAGTGCCGAAGAAATATGCGGGACTTGACGGAACAGAAATTGCAATTTCCGAATCTCAGGAAAGAATGGCGGTTGTAGTTGATCCGAAGGATGCGGATCAGTTTATGAAATATGCGGCAGAAGAGAATCTTGAAGCGACAGAAGTTGCGGTGGTCACAGAGGAACCCAGGCTTGTACTTGTATGGCGGGGGAAAGAGATCGTTAATATTTCCCGTGCGTTCCTTGATACCAACGGCGCTCATCAGGAAACTTCTGTCGAGGTGGAGATCCCGGAGCGTGAAGGAAGTCTGTTTAAACGTGAAGAAGTATCGGATGTAAAAGAAAAGTGGCTTGCAGTTCTGAGAGACCTTAATGTGTGCTCCCAGAAAGGCCTTGTGGAAATGTTCGACGGTTCTATCGGAGCAGGTTCTGTATTTATGCCTCACGGAGGGAAATATCAGCTGACAGAGATTCAGGCTATGACAGCCAAGATCCCGGTACAGACGGGAACAACAGACAGCGTGTCTATGATGAGTTATGGATTTGATCCTTATCTTTCCAGCTGGAGTCCGTATCACGGAGCAGTCTACGCTGTAGTAGAATCAGTGGCAAAGATTGTCGCTGCCGGCGGGGATTACAGAAAGATCCGGTTTACTTTCCAGGAGTATTTCCGCAGAATGACAGAGGATCCGAAACGCTGGAGCCAGCCTTTTGCTGCTCTCCTTGGCGCATACGCTGCGCAGATCGGTTTCGGCCTTCCGTCTATCGGAGGAAAGGACAGTATGTCCGGAACATTCCAGGATATTGATGTACCGCCGACGCTGGTTTCCTTTGCTGTAGATATGGCTCTTCAGCAGGAGATTATCACACCGGAGCTGAAAAAGCCGGGCAATAAACTGATCTGGCTGCGTATTGACAGAGATGATTATGATCTTCCTGTCTATAATAAAATTATGGAACAGTACGGGAAGTTTACAGAAGATATCCGTGCAGGCCGTATTGTTTCCGCATATGCACTTGACCGTCATGGCGTGATCGCCGGAGTCAGCAAAATGGCGTTCGGCAATAAGATGGGTGTAAAAGTTGAACATAATATGGATCCGAGAGATCTGTTCGCTCCGGCGTTCGGTGATCTGATTGCCGAAGTAGAAGACGGACAGGTGGGAAATCTGCAGATCAGTTATACGGTGATCGGTGAAGTTACAGACAGAAGCTGTTTTGAATACAGTAATGTGGAAATCGGCATGGATGAAGCTTTAAATGCCTGGACAGGAACACTGGAAAAAGTTTTTGCGACAAAATCGGCGGCAGATTCTGATGATCCGGTGGAGGAGAAACTGTTCCATACATCGGATGTACACATCTGCAGTCATAAAATCGGACAGCCCTGCGTATTTATACCTGTCTTTCCGGGGACCAACTGTGAATATGACAGTGCGCGGGCTTTTGAGCGCGCGGGCGCAAAGGTAATTACAAAAGTATTCCGTAACCTGAATGCCGAAGATATCCGCTCTTCTGTAGAAGAATTTGAACGGAGCATTTCTCAGGCTCAGATGATCATGTTCCCCGGAGGATTCAGTGCAGGTGATGAACCTGACGGATCTGCCAAATTTTTTGCTACTGCTTTCCAGAATGCAAAGATCAAAGAGGCTGTAGAGAAGCTTTTAAATGAAAGAGACGGACTTGCGCTTGGTATCTGCAATGGCTTCCAGGCACTGATTAAACTGGGACTCGTACCCTATGGCAGAATTACAGGTCAGACGGAGGACTCTCCGACTCTGACATACAATACTATAGGCCGTCATATTTCTAAAATGGTATATACCAAAGTTGTTACAGATAAGTCTCCCTGGCTTATGGAGGCAGAACTGGGCGGTGTATACACGAATCCGGCTTCCCATGGTGAGGGACGCTTTGTTGCGGACAAGGAATGGCTTGACCAGCTGTTTGCCAACGGGCAGGTAGCAACTCAGTACTGCGATCCGGAAGGAAATATCAGTATGAGTGAGGAATGGAATGTAAACGGTTCCTACTGCGCTATAGAGGGAATTACAAGTCCGGATGGACGTATTCTCGGAAAAATGGCGCACTCAGAGCGCCGGGGAGATTCGGTCGCTGTAAATATATACGGCGAACAGGACATGAAGATTTTTGAGTCGGGAGTTAAATATTTCAGATAACTGAGATCCTGCAGGGATGAGGGTGCAAAACAGAAGAGGCAGCTGCCTGAGACAGAGAGGCTGTCTCTTTTGTCTGTACCTGTCAGAACCGGCAGAAGCTCCGAATGACCGGGCAGGTCCGAAGGAAACCGGAGGAAAAAAACGGCCCGGAAATCCGGAAAAAAACTCCCGGAAAAATAAATGAAAAAAAGTGTTGACATTTGGCGGAAGATGATAGTATAATAGCAAAGCGGGTTGAGGACAGGAAAGTTTTTAACCGGCTGAAAGTATGGGGTCTTAGCTCAGCTGGGAGAGCATCTGCCTTACAAGCAGAGGGTCACAGGTTCGAGCCCTGTAGGCCCCATCAAAAACTGAATATGGCGGAATAGCTCAGTTGGCTAGAGCATACGGTTCATACCCGTAGTGTCGCTGGTTCGAATCCAGTTTCCGCTATTTCATTGAACGTCGGATTTATCCGGCGTTTTTCTTTTGCAGGGTGGATTTTCGCACATGGTCTGTGATAAAATGAAAAACAGAGATGTTTACGGAGGATAAAGGCATGAATAAAAAGATCGGAGATGTGATCAGAATATTACTGGGATGTTATCTCATATTTCTGGGAGTATGTCTCTGGATTCAGGTGTCGAAAGCAGGACCGACGGATGAACAGCTGATGACATTATTTGCGGTAATTCTTATCGCTGTCGGAATCGTATCTTTCCTGGTCTCTGTACTTTCTCTTACAGACGGTCTGAAAGGAAAAGAATACTTCCGGAAAAAGAAGAGAAAATCCGTATCGGACGATACTGTTGAAATTCGTCTGGACGAACAGTGGAGTCAGTTTTCCGCAGATAAGACATCGCACAAAACAGAGAAAAGTCCGGCGGCAGAATCCGGCGGAAAAACAGAAGAGATGCCGGTGCCTGAAGAGACAGATAAAACAGAAGAAATGCCGAAGATAGAAAATACAGAAGATATTGATAAAACAGAAGAAATTGAAAGTGATTATGAGGAGAAATAGAGATGCGGATAGGCATGGGATATGATGTTCACAGACTGACAGATAACAGAAAGCTGATATTAGGGGGAGTGGAGATCCCTTATGAAAAGGGGCTTCTGGGCCATTCAGATGCAGATGTTCTGCTGCATGCGGTTATGGATGCTCTGCTGGGAGCAGCCGGACTGGGCGATATAGGGCAGCATTTTCCGGATTCTGATCCGGCATATAAAGGGATTTCCAGCATAAAGCTTCTGGAAGAAGTGGGACAGCTTCTGGATGAAGCCGGCTATGTAATTGAGAATATTGATGCTACGATTATTGCCCAGCGTCCGAAAATGCGTCCTTATATCAGACAGATGATTGAAAATATAGCTGAAACACTGAAAGTGGAACCTGGCCAGGTGAATGTAAAGGCAACCACGGAAGAAGGCCTGGGATTTACCGGAACCGGGGAAGGAATATCTGCCCAGGCAGTGTGCCTGCTTGAAAAGTATTTGAATTACGCCAGCGGAGATGTGACAGATACAGGCGCTGCCTGCGTCGGCTGCTGTGCCGGGAGACAGAAATCATGATTGTCCGTAAACTGGATCAGGCAGAGCACGGGAAGACGAGGAAACTATGGGAAGAGGTCTTTTCTGAGGATACTGCAGAATTTCTGGATTACTATTATTTTGTAAAAGCCCGGGAAAATCAGATTTATGTAGTGGAAGAGGAAGAAAAAATCCGTTCCATGATTCATCTTAATCCCTATGAAATACGGATTGGGGACAAATTATTTCCATCCTTTTATATTATTGCCGTTGCCACGCAGAAGGAATACCGGGGGCGGGGATATATGGGGACTCTTTTGCGCAGGTGCATGCAGGAAATGTACAGCCGGAAAGTTCCATTTACCTTTCTGATGCCCGCTGCGGAAGCAATTTATTCCCCTTATGATTTCCGGTATATTTATAACCAGTCTGTGGGGGGAATGAAAAAGAGCGGAACAGCTGGAAGTGCGGATGACGTGATGCGAAACAGCATGCGGCAGAACTCAGAAACGGAGTGCCGTGATGCAATGCTATGGGATGCGGAGCAGATGGCGGATTTTTTTAAAGAGAATTTTGAGGGGAAGTGGCAGGTATATGCGGAACGCAGCGGTGAGTATTACAGAACTGTGATTCTTGAGCAGCAGAGCGAACGGGGCGGAGTCAGACTGCTGAAAGCGGATGGCTCCATTACCGGTATGTTCGCCTATGCAAGGGAAGCTGCGCTGGAAGTACGTGAGCCTCTTTATCTTCCGGAATATGAGGCTGAAGTTATCCGCCAGATCCGGAGGCTTCAGAGGGAGCCGGAGGAACCGGTCCGGATTTATGCATCTTTGCCGTCGTTGTGTGACGGCACTGATTTCCGACCTGTAATTATGGCCAGGATTATCTGCCTTAACCGATTCCTGACTGCGTTTACAGTTCCGGAGGAGACAGAAATGGAATGTTCTTTTGCGGTGATTGATCCGATTGTTACACAGAACAGCCGTATATGGAAGCTGCACAGCAGTTCCGGAGAGCGGGAGATTCATGTCCGTGAGACTGAGGATTCGGAGGGAGTATTGCCTGTTGCGGAACTGACAGAACTTTTATTCGGCAGAACGCCGATAGAAGAAATAAAGAAAAGGCCGGGTGTGATTCTGACAGAACATCTGGAAGCGGAACTGGAGAAGATAGTAAAACTGGAATATGTGTTTTTAAACGAGATTGTCTGAGTGCAGCGAAATCGCCCGCTTCAGCTCTGCAGAGTGACTGACGGTAAAGCAGGAGGAAGAAGGAAATGAGAAAAGGAATGAGAAGGACGGCTATACTGGCTGTATTGGCGGCATCTGTATCATTTTTGTGCCCGGGATGTTCGGAAAAGCCGGATGCGGAGGCCTATGTCAACGCTGCTCTGGATGCGATCTATCACAGAGAATGCGGAGAATATGCGGAGCTGATTCGTGTCAGTGAGAGTCAGGCTGAAGAGGAAATTGAAAAAACATTTCAGGAAAATATGAGCGCGGCGTTTTCAGGGGATACTGTTACCAGTGACGAAGATAAAGAAGCTTATACAGATGCTGTAAGAGAAGTCTACAAGGCAGCCAGATATGAGGTGACGGGCAGCAAAGAGACAGAGGAGGGCTTTGCTGTAACGGTCTGCGCAGAACCATGCATGGTGTTTGATCATCTGGAAGACGGTGTGACAGAAAAGATAACTCGGGCGCTTGAGGATGGAACATATTCGGAAGATAAGACTGTTTCCTATGTTACTCAGTATCTGAATGAGGCGCTTAAGGAAAATGAATACGGACCAGAAACGGAAATTGAGATTAATGTAACAATAGACGGCGATGGTGTCTGTCAGATTCCGGAAGAGGATCTTCTGAAGATTGAAAACACTTTATTTCCGGGAGCGGCATAGATTTCAGCAAACAGGAAAACAGCCCTTTCTTTGACCCAGAAGGTTCGGGCCGGGAAACAAACTGGTTGACAAATCCGGAAAAGTTGCATAAGATAGGGATGTATTTAGAGAAAGGCGAAGAACGGGAAGAGTAGCAGATCTGCCGCTCACAGAGAGGGAAAGCCGCCGGCTGTAAGCTTTCCCGGGACTGGAAGATATGTGAAGTGCGTCCGGGAGCCGCCTCCGTGAAACAGTAGCGGGGGACGTCAGGCATACGTTACATGCAGATTGAGTGAAAGAAAAGATTCTTTTATTAGAGTGGAACCGCGGAAAAACTTCGTCTCTATACAGAGACGGAGTTTTTTGTTCTGCGGGGAATCCGTTCCGCAATCTGTCCGAAAGATATCAGGCAGAATATTGTGAGCGGAGTGAGATTTGCGTAAGGAGAAAAACATGGGGCTTATTTCATATATACGGGAAGAAATACAGGTGGTAAGAGAAAGGGATCCGGCAATCAAATCCAATCTGGAAGTTTTTCTGTATCCGAGTTTCCGGGTCATACTCCGGTACAGACTTGCCCATAAACTGTATCTTAAGAAACATTATTTCCTTGCACGCTGGATCTCCCAGAGAGCTGCCAGAAAAACAGGGATTGAGATTCACCCGGGAGCAACAATAGGAAAAGGATTGTTTATTGATCATGGAAGCGGTGTTATTATCGGAGAGACGACAGTAATTGGCGATAATGTGACACTCTATCAGGGGGTGACGCTGGGAGGAACCGGAAAAGAACACGGGAAACGTCATCCTACATTGGAAGACAATGTGATGGTGAGCGCAGGAGCCAAGATTCTTGGATCCTTTACAATTGGAGAAAATTCAAAAATCGGGGCGGGCTCTGTAGTGCTGGAAGAGGTGCCGCCGAACTGTACAGTCGTGGGTGTGCCCGGACGGATTGTGCGTATGGATAACAAAAAGATCCCGCGGACAGATCTGGATCAGATTCATCTGCCGGATCCGGTTCTTAATGATATCAGAGAGCTGCAGCAGGAGAATATCAGGCTTCACAGTCAGCTCAGAAGACTTATAAAAAATATGAGATGTCTCGAAAAGGAAGGAGAAACAGATGAAGATTTATAACACAATGTCAAAGAAAAAAGAAGAGTTTGTCCCCCTGGAAGAAGGGAAAGTTAAAATGTACGTATGCGGTCCTACCGTATATAATTTTATTCATATTGGAAATGCGCGTCCTATGATTGTCTTTGATACGGTCAGAAGATATTTTGAATATAAGGGATATGATGTGAACTATGTCTCAAATTTTACAGACGTTGACGATAAGATTATCAAAAAGGCTATCGAGGAAGGCGTCACAGCAGAAGAAATTTCCAGACGCTACATTGCAGAGTGCAGGAAAGATATGGAAGGGATGAATGTAAAGCCGGCCACAAAACATCCGCTTGCTACAGAAGAGATCTGCGGTATGGTGGATATGATTCAGTCACTTATCGACAAAGGATACGCATATGAAAAGAACGGCACGGTCTACTACCGGACGAGAAAGTTCAAGGATTACGGGAAACTGTCCCATAAGAATCTGGATGATCTGCAGTCCGGCGGAAGAGCGCTGCTTGTAACAGGGGAGGATGAGAAGGAAGATCCTCTTGATTTTGTACTCTGGAAGCCGAAGAAAGAAGGAGAACCTGCATGGCAGTCTCCCTGGAGTGAGGGCCGCCCGGGATGGCATATTGAGTGTTCGGAAATGTCAAAAAAATATCTTGGGGAGCAGATTGATATTCATGCCGGCGGGGAAGATCTGATTTTCCCTCATCATGAAAATGAAATCGCTCAGAGCGAGGCTGCAAACGGAAAAGAGTTCGCAAGATACTGGATGCATAACGGATTCCTGAATATTGATAACCGGAAGATGTCAAAATCACTGGGCAATTTCTTTACTGTGAGGGAGATTGGAGAGAAATATGATCTTCAGGTGCTCCGGTTCTTTATGCTCAGCGCTCATTACAGGAGTCCGCTTAATTTCAGCGCGGAACTGATGGAAGCGGCAAAAAGCGGCCTGGAGAGAATTATAACTGCTGCAGATAATCTGAAGTTCCTTATGACAAATGCAAAATCAGATGTTATGTCAGAAGAGGAAGAACAGAGATATGAGACCTCCGCTCAGTTTACTGCAGGTTTTGAAAAAGCTATGGATGATGATTTCAACACAGCAGACGCAATTGCGGCAGTATTCGAATATGTAAAATTCATCAATACTAATACAGGGGCGGACAGCTCAAAAGAGTATCTGGAGAAGCTTTATGGAAGACTGGAGAAGCTTACAGATGTTCTGGGAATTATTATTGACAGAAAAGAAGAAATGCTGGACGCAGATATTGAAGCTCTGATCGAGGAACGCCAGGCTGCAAGAAAAGAGAAAAATTTTGCCAGAGCAGATGCGATCCGTGAAGAACTTCTGTCAAAGGGTATTATACTGGAAGATACAAGAGAAGGAGTAAAATGGAAAAGAGCGTAGAATACGGATTGGACTATTATATCAGTCAGATGCCGGGGACAGGTGAAGCAGACGCAAAGAGCTGTTCTCCCCTGGTGCTGGCCTATATCGGCGACTGTGTTTTTGATCTGGTGATTAAGACTAGAGTTGTGGCCTGTGGAAACCGCCAGGTACACAGGCTTCATGAAGAAACAAGCCATTTTGTTCAGGCTTCTGCCCAGTCTTTTATGATGCGCGCGATACAGGAGCATCTGACAGCGGAGGAACATGCCGTTTATCGGAGAGGACGGAATGTAAAGAGTGTTTCTGCGGCAAAGAATCAGTCTATAACGGATTACCGCAGGGCTACCGGATTTGAGGCGCTGATTGGTTATCTGTATCTGGAACGCCGGTATGAGAGGCTGACAGAGCTTGTTTCCATCGGGCTTGCAAGTATGGAGAAGCGGGATAATGACCGGGAGAACCGTCCGGAACAGGAGAAAGGGACAGAAAAGGAATAAAGGATGCGGGAAAAATATAACACAACAGACAAAAAAGATGAAACAGAACGTACTCTGGTTATAGAAGGACGGAATGCAGTGCTGGAAGCCGTTCGGGCGGGAAAACCCATTGACAGACTGTTTGTTCTTGACGGCTGTCAGGACGGTCCTGTCCGGACAATTGTGCGGGAGGCAAAAAAACGGAAAATCGTTTTAAGTTTTGTAGATAGAGAAAGGCTTTCCCACCTTTCGGAAACGGGAAAGCATCAGGGAGTAGTGGCGTTTGCGGCTGCCTATGAGTACAGTGATATTGACAGTATGCTTAAGCTGGCTGAAGAGAAAGGAGAAGATCCGTTTCTCATCCTTCTGGATGGTATTGAGGACCCTCACAATCTGGGCGCGATCATCCGTACAGCCAATCTTGCCGGAGCGCACGGTGTAATTATCCCGAAACGCAGGGCATCCGGCCTTACAGCTACGGTTGCCCGGACATCGGCGGGGGCTCTGAATTATACCCCGGTGGCAAAGGTGACAAATCTTGTAAATACCATGAAGGCACTGAAGGAGAAAGGCATGTGGTTTGTATGTGCCGATATGGACGGCAGCCTGATGTATGAAGTCAATTTGACGGGACCGATTGGCCTTGTGATCGGAAATGAAGGGGAGGGCGTCAGCCGGCTTGTGAGAGAAAACTGCGATTTTACAGCAGCTGTTCCCATGAAAGGTGAGATTGATTCTCTGAACGCGTCAGTGGCAGCAGGCGTGCTGGCATATGAGATTGTCCGCCAGCGCATGTCCGGAAAATAAGCAGGGTGACGGAATATGGAAAAATATGAAAGATTGACGGATGAGCAGCTTATCAGTGAGCTTCGCTCCGGTGAAACCGGCGTGATGGATTTTATCATGGTCAAATATAAGTCCATGGTCAGAAAAAAAGCAAGGGCTATGTATCTTCTGGGCGGAGAGAATGAAGATCTGATTCAGGAAGGAATGATCGGACTTATCAAGGCAGTCCGTGACTACAGGCCGGAACAGGGCGCTTCATTTCAAAGCTTTGCAGAACTGTGTGTTTCGCGCCAGATGTACAGCGCCATAGAAGCATCAAAGAGGAAGAAGCACATGCCGCTGAACTCTTACGTATCCCTTTATGAATCAGGGGAGACAGAAGGAGACGAGAAAAAGATGCCTCTGATCGACACCATTGAACCGTCCCGGGAAAATGATCCGGAAACGCTGTATTTCAGCAGGGAATACACGGAGGCTTTTGTGGAGCAGCTGAAAGAGCAGTTAAGTCCTCTTGAAAATCATGTGCTTTATCTGCATCTTATGGGGACAGACTACAGAACGATTGCGGAAATTCTCGAAAAAAGTCCGAAGTCTATAGATAACGCTCTGCAGAGAATCCGGACAAAAGCAGGGAAAATGCTGGATAATGCCAGGTGACTGAGAAGGATGCATAAAAGGAAGTATCCGGCAGTGTAAAACTACGTGCAAACGCAGTACAGAAAAAGAAAACAGGAGACATAACATAAACAGAAAAAGAAAACAGGAGACATAACATAAAATGAAGTTTGTAATACAGAGAGTCGAAAAGGCAGCGGTACATGTTGACGGACAGTGTGTGGGAAACATTGGAAGGGGATTCCTCGTACTGATCGGCGTATCTGATACAGATACGGAGGCTGTGGCTGATAAAATGATCCGGAAGATGACAGGTCTCCGGATTTTTGAAGATGAGAATGGAAAGACCAATCTTTCGCTTGGAGATGTGAATGGAAGCCTTCTGCTTGTCTCTCAGTTTACCCTTTATGCAAACTGCAGAAAGGGAAACAGACCCAGCTTTATCGAAGCGGGATCCCCGGAGCTTGCGGAAAAGCTTTATGAATATATTATCGCTGAATGCAAAAAATCTGTACCAGAGGTACAGACCGGAATTTTCGGGGCAGAGATGAAAGTAAGCCTGGTCAATGACGGACCGTTCACCATTCTGCTGGATTCTGAAAAAATGTAAAAAAAGAAAGCTGTCTAGGGGACTTGAACCCCCGGCCTCCGCCTTACCAAGGCGACGCGCTACCGACTGCGCCAAGACAGCTTATGCGTTGTATTTCACACGCAACACATAATATACACTACAGGCTGGTCTGTTGTCAATAGAAAAATGCAATAAATTAAGGCTTTTCTTTTGATCGGGTCAGATTGCGGGTGTGCTATACTGTAGAAATACAAAGGTGTTTTCCCGGAGGTACCCTAAGAGGTAGGGGCTATGAAAATAGAAAGAGAAGAACTGAAAAACTTAAGAGATGCACTGGTAAATCTTATGGACTTTATTGACGTCGTGGAGCAGGGCGAGCTTCCGGAATTCTACAGGTACTTTGATACGATGAAGAATAATATCGAGATCTTCATCTGTATCGGCTGCGATGACACGGAAGACATTGTTCCGGTTCTGGAGAGGGACTGGAAAGCTTCACATACTATGTTTATCGGTGTTCAGGATTATGATATAAGAGAAAATAATCCGGATGCAGATCCTGCGCTGTGTCTGTGTTTTGCCAGGCTGCTCTCAAATGTGGGGAAATATTTTGTGCAGAAGTGAAGAAGAAACTGGTTTCTGATATCTGTATTATCTGAGAAGGGAGTCGAGAATTATGCCGTCATTTCTGAAAGATCTGACACCATTTTATGGAACAGGAGAGAAAAATGCTGAGGGAAAAACACTGGAACAGTTTCTGGAGGATTATGATCCTTACAAATACCGTACTCCCTGCTGCACAACAGATACTGTTGTCTTTTCATACAACGGACAGCCGGTTTCTGAAGACACAGTTTTTAAAGTTCTTCTCGTAAAAAGGAAAAATCATCCCAGCATTGGGTTCTGGGCTCTCCCGGGAGGATTTATTAATCTGGAAGAAAATCTGGAAGATACAGCCCGCCGGGAACTTGAGGAAGAAACAGGAGTGAAGGGGCTTGCTGTGGAACAGTTCGCCTGTTATGGGGACTGGAACAGGGATCCCAGGGCGCGGGTGATCACAACTGCGTATATGGCTCTGACGGAAGAAAGCCAGGTGAAGATACAGGCCGGGGACGATGCGGCTGACGCGGCCTGGTGCACCATTCATGCGGATGAAACCTCCCGAAAGGAAACGAAGGAATACAGTGAAGTAACCTACGCGCTGAAAGCTGAAAACCGGGAGAAAGAAATATCGCTGTGTGCTGTTGTAAAAAAAACAGAGAGGAAAGGGCTGATCCGGGAGAAAAAATATACCGTATCTGACGGAGGCGGAATTGCAGTGGATCATGCGGCTGTTATTGTGCAGGCATACCTTCTGCTGAAGAAACGGATCCGGGAAACCGGACTCTTGTGAAGCTATGGATTTTATGGTAATATAACCTGAATGAATGAAATGAGTGACAGAGGAGGAAACAATGGAAAACGTAGCTGTTTCAAAGAATTTTATCGAACAGGAAATAGATAAGGATCTTGCGGAAGGCGTATACGATCACGTATGTACCCGTTTTCCGCCGGAACCCAACGGATATCTGCACATTGGACACGCAAAGTCCATTCTTCTGAATTACGGACTCGCTCAGGAGTATGGAGGAACCTTTCATATGAGGTTTGACGATACCAATCCGACCAAAGAAAAGATGGAGTTTGTAGATTCCATCAAAGAAGATATTCAGTGGCTGGGTGCAGACTGGGGAGACCATCTGTATTTTGCATCTGATTATTTTGATCAGATGTACGAGTGCGCGGTAAAGCTGATTAAAAAGGGAAAAGCCTTTGTCTGCGATCTGTCGGCTGAAGAGATGAGAGAGTACCGCGGAACTCTGAAAGAGCCGGGAAAGGAAAGTCCTTACCGGAACCGGAGTGTTGAAGAGAACCTGCAGCTTTTCGAAGAGATGAGAGAAGGGAAATATAAAGACGGGGAAAAGGTTCTCCGGGCGAAAATTGATATGGCGTCTCCGAATATAAATATGAGAGATCCGGTAATTTACCGTGTGGCTCACATGACACATCACAATACCGGCGACAAGTGGTGCATTTATCCTATGTATGATTTTGCGCATCCGATCGAAGATGCCATTGAGGGAATCACGCATTCGATCTGTACCCTTGAATTTGAGGATCACAGACCTCTTTATGACTGGGTTGTAAGGGAGTGTGAATTTGAGCAGCCGCCAAGGCAGATCGAATTTGCAAAACTGTACCTGACTAATGTGGTGACCGGAAAGCGTTATATTAAGAAGCTGGTGGAAGAAGGAATTGTAGACGGATGGGACGACCCGAGGCTTGTGTCTATCGCGGCGCTCAGAAGACGCGGATTTACGCCGGAATCCATAAAAATGTTTATTGATCTGTGCGGTGTTTCCAAAGCGCAGAGCTCTGTTGATTATGCCATGCTTGAGTACTGTATCCGGGAAGATCTGAAAATGAAGAGATCCAGGATGATGGCGGTTCTTGATCCGATCAGGCTTGTGATTGACAATTACCCGGAAGGACAGACCGAGTATCTGGATGTGGCAAATAATCTGGAAAACGAGGAGCTGGGAACCAGAAAAGTCCCGTTCTGCAGAGAACTCTATATTGAGAGAGAAGACTTTATGGAAGAACCGCCGAAAAAATATTTCCGGCTGTTCCCGGGCAATGAAGTCCGTCTGATGCACGCATACTTTGTAAAATGCGTAAGTTTTGTCAAAGATGAGGAGGGCAGAATTACGGAAGTGCACTGCACTTACGATCCGGAGACAAAAGCCGGAAGCGGATTTACAGGAAGAAAAGTGAAAGGAACCATACACTGGGTTCCGGCACCCTATGCTCAGAAGGCAGAAGTTCGCCTGTACGAAAACCTGATCGACGAGGAAAAAGGTGTTTACAATAAAGAAGACGGCTCTCTGAATCTGAATCCGAATTCTCTGACAGTGATAAAAGATGCGTATGTAGAACCAAGTTTTGAAGGAGCGGAGGCGTACGACAGTTATCAGTTTGTGCGCAACGGCTATTACTGCATTGACGCGAAAGACTCCAGACCGGATCATCTTGTGTTCAACCGGATTGTATCTCTGAAGAGCTCTTTCCGGCTGCCCAAATAAAGAAAAAGCATGTATGAACTGACGATTCATTTACAGACAAATTCAAAAACGCCGCTGTATGAGCAGATCTATCGCTATATAAAGGGTGAAATCCGGGAGGGCCGTATTGCGAGCGGAGAGAAGCTGCCGTCTACCCGTGCGCTCAGCAGACATCTGGAGGTGAGCAGGAGCACGGTGGAAATGGCGTATGAGCAGCTCCTGTCTGAGGGATATATTGAAGCCCGCGCCTGCCGCGGATATTATGCAGCCCGTCTGGACGGGCTGTATCAGCTTACAGAGCCGGATACGGTAAAAAAGGAAAAAAAGAATTCCGATGGAAAGAAATATGAATTTGACTTTACTCCGTACGGAGTTGACCTGAAAAGTTTCCCTTACAATATCTGGCGCCGGCTTTCCAGGGAATGCCTGGTTGACGACAGAGCGGAATTGTTCCGATTGGGCGATCCCCGGGGCGAGTACGGCCTCAGAAACGCAATCTGCAGCTATCTGCATCAGGCCAGAGGTGTCAACTGCAGTCCGGAGCAGATTGTTGTCGGGGCGGGCAGCGACTATCTTCTTATGCTGCTTGCGGCGATCATGGGACAGGGACACAGAGTTGCCCTTGAGAATCCTACTTACAGGCAGGCGTACCGGCTGTTCAGAAATCTGTCTTATGAAGTGTGTACGGTTGATGCGGATGATAAGGGAATGCAGATGGACGAACTGGACAGGACAGGAGCGGACATCGCGTTTGTCATGCCTTCTCACCAGTATCCTCTTGGCATTGTCATGCCGCTGAGACGGCGTATGGAACTTCTGAAGTGGGCAAACGAAGAGAATAACCGTTATATTATAGAAGATGATTATGACAGTGAATTCAGATATAAAGGAAAACCGATTCCGGCGCTGCAGGGCTATGACGCGTGCGGGAAGGTGATTTATGTGGGGACTTTCTCCAAGTCAATTGCTCCTTCTATCCGTATGAGTTATATGGTTCTTCCGGAACCGCTGCTGCAAAGGTATGAGGAAAGATGCAGTTTTATCAGTTCTACTGTGTCCAAGGTAGACCAGATTATCCTTCAGAAGTTTATAGAGGAGGGGTATTTTGAACGTCACCTTAACAAGACCCGCGCACTTTATAAAAACCGGCATGATGTACTTCTTTCCTGTCTGAAAGAAATAGATGCTGACTTTACAGTATCCGGAGAAAATGCAGGCGTTCATCTTCTTCTTCATTTTCATAACGGAAAGACCGAGGAGGAAATGATACGAAGCGCCGCGGAAAAAAACGTAAAAGTCTATGGCTTATCCGGGTATTATGTGGAGCAGGACAAAGAGCACAAACCCCAGAAGGATGCGGTGATCCTTCTGGGATATGCAAATATGGGGGAAGAGAGCATCCGCAGGGCGGCAGCCCTTCTGGCGGAGGCCTGGAAAGAATAGAAAAAGGAGTGCGCGGGCACTCCTTTTGTTGCTCTTATTCGGCAGTTTCGGATTCTTCTTCGCCGTTTTTGTTAAGAGATACATATTCGCGGTCAGAAGCAGGCTTCAGATCCGCGTCCAGATCAAAATCTTCATCTTCAGTAAATTCAGAGCCGTCCCCGTCGCCTGTATCGGCGCTGCTTTTGCAGAAATACGCGATTACAAGGCCAATTGCTGTACCGGCTGCGGCAAGGATACTGAACCATTTTAAAAATTTCTTCAATATTAACGTCTCCTTTCTGTAAGATGATGATCCTCTCTGGTACGAAAAGAGGACATCCCGAATCTGATTTTTATTGTAATACTTTTTCATTTTAAATACAATAAAAAAGAAATAACATTTTACAGAAAGGGAAAATTATAGTATAATTCTTACGGCGGCCGGAGGAGAAACCGGCCTGTAATATTCATAATTGCAGTACGCAGGAGGGTTTGAAATGGTAAAAGCAGTAGTTGGTGCAAATTGGGGCGATGAAGGAAAAGGCAAAATCACAGATATGCTCGGAAAAGAGGCGGATATCATCGTCCGGTTCCAGGGCGGAGCAAATGCGGGCCATACAATCGTAAATAACTATGGCAAATTTGCGCTGCATACACTGCCGTCCGGAGTGTTTTATGATCATACGACCAGCATAATCGGCAACGGCGTTGCTCTGGATATTCCGGTTCTTTTCAAAGAGATCCAGTCCATTGTTGACCGGGGAGTTCCGAAGCCGAAGATTCTTGTATCAGACAGAGCTCAGATTGTAATGTCCTATCACAAGAATTTTGACGCTTATGAAGAGGAAAGGCTTGGAAAAAAATCTTTCGGTTCTACAAAGTCCGGTATCGCTCCGTTTTATTCTGATAAATATGCAAAGATCGGCTTTCAGGTAAGCGAGCTGTTTGATGATGATCTGCTCAAAGAAAAAACCGTACGCATTGCGGAACAGAAAAATGTGCTCCTGGAGCATCTGTATCACAAACCGTTGATTAACCCGGATGATTTATATAAAGAACTTACAGAATACAGAGAGATGATTGCTCCATATGTATGTGATGTATCTCTGTATCTTCACAATGCTCTGAAGGAGGGAAAAAATATTCTGCTGGAGGGACAGCTCGGATCCCTGAAGGATCCTGATCACGGCATCTACCCGATGGTTACTTCTTCTTCCACACTGGCAGCCTACGGCGCAATCGGAGCAGGCATTCCTCCTTATGAGATTAAGCAGATCATAACAGTCTGCAAGGCGTACTCCAGTGCTGTCGGCGCCGGCGCTTTTGTCAGCGAGATTTTCGGTGAAGAGGCGGACGAGCTGAGAAAACGCGGGGGAGACGGCGGAGAATTCGGCGCAACAACAGGACGGCCCAGACGTATGGGATGGTTTGACTGTGTTGCTTCAAAATATGGCTGCAGAATGCAGGGAACAACAGATGTTGCCTTTACAGTTCTGGATGTACTTGGCTATCTGGACGAGATCCCGGTATGTGTAGGCTATGAGATTGACGGAAAGGTGACAACAGATTTCCCGGTTACTCATCTTCTGGAGAAAGCAAAACCGGTATTTAAGAAGCTCCCGGGATGGAAATGCGACATCCGCGGCATAAAGAATTATGAGGAGCTTCCTGAAAACTGCCGCAACTATATTGAGTTTATCGAGAAAGAAATCGGCTATCCGATTACAATGATCAGCAACGGCCCGGGACGCGAGGATATTATTTTCCGCAATCGGTAAAAAAGAATACTGGTAAAGAGCAGTGCCTCTGAGTATTTCCTGACAGGGAGATATTCGGAGGCTTTTTATAATTTCATAAGATAAAATTTAGAAATATGCCATTGGATAGACACATTTCAGGAATATTCTATAAGCATCGAAAATATAATATAAAGCTGAGATTTGATAAAAAGGAGGTATTTTTATGCGTCATGGCAGCGAAGGGAAATCCAGGGACATTATTTCGATGGAAGAATACCTGAAAAAAAGACAAGCGATAAATTCAGAGAAAAATACAAAAAAAGAAGGACAGCCTCTCGAGGCGGCTGCCCTGCAGCTTGCGGACTTACTATACATCTGATGAGTCATCCGAAGGATCTTCGTCCTTTTTCAGTACTCTTGCCATCAGAATCATTCCGTACAGAAGCACGGGAATCAGAATGGTTGCGGCTATGGATGCTTTCAGCATCATATCTGCCCATGATGATCCGATCAGGGCGAAGACCAGAGTACAGACATATAAAATTACAAGAAGAACGGCTCCGATAAGAGCAAAGATACGTTTCAGCTTTTGCATGATAAATCCTTTCTTTTGTTTCTGCCTGGCCGGAACAGAAAAAGGAAACCGGAACACAGCCGTGTTTCCGCAGAAATTATCCGGCCTTTACAGCTATAGTATACCTGAATTAAAGGTTTACGGCAAACACAAATTAGTATATAATGAACAGGCGGGCAGAGCAATATTATCTGCCTGATATGGATAAATTAAAATAAAGGAGCAATATACAATGAGCGAAAAAAGTTTACTGGATCAGTGGCATGCCATAGCCTATGATGAAAAGAAGTCACGGGATCAGCTGGAAAAGTTCTGGTCTGTGTATTTTAATATTGAGAAGAATATCTATGCGCAGCTTCTGGAAGACCCGGATACTGAAGTGAAAGGAACAGTCAGAGAACTGGCGGAAAAATACGGCCAGGATGTGATGACAATGACAGGATTCCTTGATGGTATCAACGATAGTCTGAAAACACCGAATCCGATAGAGACAATGACCGAGGATACAGAGGTAAGCCTGGCTTTTGATAAGGAAAAGCTTTATAAGAACATGGTTGACGCTAAGGCAGACTGGCTGTACGAGCTGCCGCAGTGGGAGAGAATCTTTGACGAAGAGACAAGAAAAAGGCTTTACCGTGAACAGAAAGAGTCCGGTACTATCCGCAAGGGAAAGAAGATCGGCCGAAATGACCCGTGTCCATGCGGAAGCGGGAAAAAGTATAAAAAGTGCTGCGGAAGAAATGCCTAAATGAGAGTATTTTTTCTGGCTGCGGCGGTTTTTTGTATATTATATTATGTTATTCTCGCTGTTTATTCGCGTAAATTCACATCTACATTTGCGGGATTCTGGCTGGCGGCAGGCGGCGTACATCTGGTACTCGGATGTGTGCCGCCTTTTTCTGCGGCAGGCAGAATAACTGCCGGGGCTGTAGCTGCGGCGTGGTTATTGTTCCTGTGTGTGGAGATCCGGATTATCCGGGCGATGACTTCCGGCGGAAAAGAAAAAGCGGACTGCGTTATTGTGCTGGGGGCTCAGGTAAGAGGCCGGAATATAACTGATTCGCTGAAGCGAAGACTGGACAGAACTGTACAATATCTTCAGAAGTTTCCGGAAACGAGAGTTATTGTATCAGGAGGACAGGGACGGGGCGAGGCGATAACAGAAGCGGATGCGATGGAGGAGTATCTGGTGAAGAACGGGGTTGATAAAAGCCTGATTTTTAAAGAAGACAAATCCACATCAACCCGGGAAAATCTGCGGTTCAGCAGGAAATACGCGGATGTGAAAAAAGAAAAGATCGGAATCGTGACAAATGGTTTTCATATGTACCGCGCTTCCCTGATTGCGGGAGAAGAGGGGTATGAGAATATCTGCACAATTCCGGCTTCCTCCAATCCGGTTTATCAGTTGAATTATCTCGTAAGAGAGTTTTTTGCCCTGCTTCAGTTCTATGCGCTTCGCAGGCACCGGAGAAAAAGGTGAAAAGGAGACCAAATATGGATAAACAGACATTTTATACTCTTTCCAATGGAGTAAAGATTCCGGCTGCGGGATATGGTACATATAAGGCGGCTGACGGAAAAAGCGCAGAGATAATATCTGCTGCAATAGAAGTGGGATACCGTTGCTTTGATACTGCTTCTTTTTACGGGACGGAAGGATATCTCGCAGAAGCAATTACAAAAAGCGGGATTCCAAGAAAGGAATTTTTCATCACATCCAAACTCTGGAAAACGGAGATGGGCTATCAGAATGCAAAGGATGCCTTTGAGAGAAGTCTGGAGCGCCTGAAGACAGACTATCTGGATCTTTATCTGATTCACTGGCCTCTCCCTGAGCCGGGATATAAAGACTGGAAACGGCTGGATACAGAGACCTGGCAGGCGCTGGAAGAGCTGTATGAAGCAGGAAAGGTGCGGGCGATCGGTCTGAGTAATTTCCTGCCGCATCATATAGAAAATCTTCTGAAAAACTGTAAAGTAAAGCCTGTGTCAGATCAGCTGGAGTTTCATCCGGGATACAGCCAGGAAGCCGCTGTTAATTACTGTAAAGAGCATGGAATGCTTGTTCAGGCCTGGAGTCCGCTTGGAAGAAGACGGATCATGGAAGAGCCGCTTGTGACTTCGCTTGCGGAAAAATATGGTGTGTCCCCGGCCAGAATCTGCCTGAAATATGCTGTGGAGCGCGGAGTAATGCCGATTCCAAAAGCATCAACTGCAGAGCGCATGAAGGAAAATATGGATCTTTTTTCGTTTGAAATGGAAAAAGAGGACATCTACCGCCTGGCAACCATGCCGCAGGCAGGATGGTCAGGCGAACATCCGGACAGAGAAACGGTTCCGGCAGAATAAAAGGATACAAAATAGAATATCTTTTCGGAAGAACGGACATAATAAAGCTGAATTTTGAAAAGAGGAGGTAATATTATGCCGGAATTGAAATGCACGGTACAGACCTGTGTACACAACAATGATTTTCTCTGCAGCCTTGACCGAATTCAGGTTGGCGGGGAAACAGCCAAAAGTGCCGGAGAAACAAGCTGTGACAGTTTTCAGGAAAGAAAGGAAGGAAGCTATGCCAATTCACTTGAGATGGCTTCTGACTGTGCCTGTGTAGACTGCAAGGCTACAGAGTGCATGTATAACGAAAGCTGTAAATGCCAGGCTGGAAAGATCAGTGTGGAAGGCGGAGACGCCAGGACAAGCAGCGCTACAGAGTGCGCTACTTTCAAGTGCTGTTAATCGGACTGCAGAAAAAGTCCGGAACAGAAAAAAGAATGAAATCCGGGTGTTCTGCCCGGATTTTATTTTGGCTCTTTATTGACTACCGGACGGGAATCGCGTTATAATCATTTGACAAGTACTGTGTAAACGGTCCGCCGTCTCTGCGGATCGGCAGTGCAGGGCAAGCTGACTGGAACAAGCGGTCAGGATGAGCATTTCTGCGGGAAAAGACACAATAAAGGGGAAATACATATGCCAATTCGAGTACAAAATGATCTCCCGGTAAAGGAGATACTGGAACAGGAAAATATATTTGTAATGGATGAATACCGGGCGGCCCACCAGGATATCCGCCCGATCAGTATCGGACTTCTTAATCTGATGCCGCTGAAAGAAGATACAGAACTTCAGATCCTCAGATCTCTGTCGAATACGCCTCTGCAGGTAGATGTGACATTTGTACGGGTGACAAGCCATGTGTCCAGAAACACTTCAACCAGCCATATCTACAAATTTTATGAACCATTTGACAGTCTGCGGAATAAAAAGTTTGACGGATTTATCATTACCGGCGCTCCGGTAGAGCAGATGCCGTTTGAAGAGGTGGATTACTGGGAAGAATTAAAAGAGATTATGGAGTGGACAACGACAAACGTAATGTCTACCCTTCACCTGTGCTGGGGCGCTCAGGCAGGACTGTACTATCATTATGGAATCGGCAAGAAGGATCTGCCGAAAAAACTTTCCGGTGTATACCGCCATCGGGTCAGGAACAGGAAAATTCCTCTTGTAAGAGGATTTGACGACGTATTTATGGCGCCGCATTCCAGACATACCGAAGTCCCCCAGGAACTGCTGGAGGCGGATGAAAGGATTACTATTCTGGCAGATTCACGCCAGGCAGGCGTATTTCTGTGCATGGCAGAGGAGGGGCGGCAGATTTTCGTCATGGGGCATCCTGAATATGACAGAATGACACTGGACTCGGAGTATAAAAGAGATATGGGAAGAGGACTGAATCCGCAGATACCGGAAAATTATTACCCGGATGACGACCCGGACAATAAGCCTGTCCTTACGTGGAGAGCCCATGCAAACAATCTGTATACGAACTGGCTGAACTACTATGTGTATCAGGTAACTCCGTACGATCTGTACGGGACGCCGTTTTAAAGGAGAATACGAAGATGAAAAGAGTGGCAAGATTTGAAAAAGTCAGCTTACAGCAGTTTATGGAAGGCTGGACGGATACATTCGGCCCCCAGGAACCCGGGGGGATCGAGCAGATTTATGACAGCATCCGCCTGCCAAGAAGGGCCACTGCCGGAAGCGCGGGATATGATTTTTTCGCTCCGACGGCTATCACCCTGAAGCCGGGCGAAACAGTGAAAGTGCCCACGGGAATCCGCGTCTGGATGGAGCCGGAATGGGTGCTCAAGTGCTATCCGAGAAGCGGCCTGGGATTCAAGTACAGGCTTCAGCTTAATAATACGGTTGGGATTATTGACAGCGATTACTACTATTCGGATAACGAAGGCCATATATTTTCCAAGCTTACCAATGATTCCAGAGAGGGCAAGACCGTTGAGATCAGCGCGGGAGACGGATTTATGCAGGGAATATTTGTCGAGTACGGAATCACTCTGGACGACTGCGTGGACAATGTAAGAAACGGCGGCTTCGGAAGCACGACAGGACAGAACGGGTAAGCGTGACGATGTGCGGCTTACAGAAATGTAAGTACAAAAAAGAAAATGTAAGAAATTATTGTGGAAGAATACGAACCGGTCCGTTACACTGTAGAAAGAACGGAGGTATATACTTATGATGAAATGGATAAAACGGCTGTTTTCTTTCATATTATTGTGCCTTCTGATCGCAGGAGGCATTCTTTTGTTTCAGGGCTACCGTGGTTACAGGGAAGCTCTGGCCGGGAAAAGCGTGGAAGAGATGGTACGCCAGATTGAAGAAATCGACAACTATACGCCGCTTGATGAACTGCCGCAGACATATATAGACGCTGTGCTCGCAGTAGAGGATAAAAGATTTTACAGTCATCCCGGCATTGATCCCGTCGCGATAGGAAGGGCATTGATCAATGATATTAAGGCGGGGGAATATGTGGAAGGCGGCAGCACGATAACCCAGCAGCTTGCGAAAAACCAGTATTTTACTCAGGAAAAAAAGATGGTGCGCAAGGTGCCCGAGATGTTTATGGCATTTAAGATCGAATCGGAGCTGGACAAGGATAAAATTCTGGAGCTGTATGTAAATTCTATTTATTTCGGAAACGGGTATCAGTGTGTGGGCGACGCCTGCCAGGCTTATTTTGGAAAGAAACCATCAGAAATGACATTTGACGAGTGTATGCTCCTTGCAGGCATCCCCAACGCGCCCAGCAATTATAATCCTCTGGCCAGTGAGGAACTGGCCAGGCAGCGGCAGAAACAGGTGCTGGAGAAAATGAAAAAGGCCGGATATCTGGATTGACGCAGATAACGGACATACGGCAAGTTTACGGAAAAGCTGTATATTTTGCCGGCAATACGGGCAGTCTAACTATAGAAACCGCCGCTTTCTCAGAGGCAGAAAAGGGGAATGTATTCTATGGTTAAAAAAGACACAAAAAAGATCAGCCCGTCTTTTGAAGAAAATATTGCATATATGAACGAAGTACTTCCGGTAAAGGAAAGTTTTGATGTGATCCGCAGGGAGATCGAGATCGGAGGGAAGGAGGCAGTGTTCTTTTTCATTGACGGATTCATGAAAGATGAAGCAATGTTAAAGATCATGGATTCCTTCCTTTCTGTGTCTGCGCAGGATATGCCGGAAGATGCCGATGATTTTGTGCAGAGGCATGTGCCATATGTGGAGGTCGATATTCTGGAAGACTTTGATGAGGTGATCCGAAATGTCCTTGCAGGTACGACCTGTCTTTTTATCGACGGATACAAAGAATGTATATGCATAGACTGCCGTACTTATCCCGCCAGAAGTGTGGATGAGCCGGATAAAGACAGATCCCTCAGAGGTTCAAGGGACGGATTTGTGGAAACGATCGTGTTTAATACGGCTCTGATGCGCAGGAGGATCCGTGACCCTCACCTGATCATGGAGATGGTGGAAGCCGGGCAGGCGTCCCGCACGGATATCGCCATCTGCTATATGTCAGACCGGGTCGACGGGGAACTGCTTGACAATCTGAAAAAGCGTATTGAAAGCCTGCAGCTTGGCGATCTGCGGATGAACCAGCAGAGTCTGGCGGAAGCCCTGTTTAAAAGAAAGTGGTTCAATCCTTTTCCAAAATTCAAATATACGGAACGCCCGGATACTGCAGCGGCGTGTCTTCTTGAGGGCAAGGTCGTCATTCTGGTGGATAATTCCCCATCCGCAATGATCCTGCCTACCTCCATCCTGGATATGATAGAGGAGGCAAACGATTATTATTTTCCCACTGTGACAGGGGTATACCTGAAAACTACGAGAATAATGATCACGATCGCAACGGTATTTTTCACTCCGCTTTATCTTCTTTTTATGCAGAATCTGGAATGGCTGCCGGATGTCTTTGCATTTGTGGCGGTGCGGGATACGGTCAACATACCGCTGGTCTTCCAGTTCCTGATCCTGGAACTGTCCATCGACGGACTGCGGCTTGCGGCTATGAATACACCGACTATGCTGAGTACACCGCTGAGTGTTATTGCCGGTATTGTGATGGGGGAATTCTCTGTCCAGTCCGGCTGGTTTAATTCGGAAGTAATGCTCTACATGGCATTTGTGGCTGTGGCGAATTATACGCAGCCAAACTTTGAACTGGGCTATGCGCTGAAATTTATGCGCCTGCTCCTTCTGATCCTTACGGCGTGCTTTGATCTGGCCGGATTTATTATAGGCTGTATACTCATTCTGTGCTTTTTGGTCTTTAATAAAACATTGTCTGGAAGAAACTATATGAATGTAAAATTAAACTGACGGAGCCTGTCTCTGCTTTTTTATCTTTTATTTGTACAGGTACTACGGGCATGATATAATTTGAATGTGGTGAAAGTTTCTTGGATACTTTTAGGTATTCAGCGAACTTTTTTGTTATATAAATGTATTTTCTTGGAAAAGTGATACGTTTCCGAAAAATTTATTATTGATGAAAGAAAATTACAGGATGATAATATATCATTGCCAGATATATGGATCAATCCGGAAAGGGGAAGGAAATATACAAATGAAATACAAAAGAGTAATTACAGCACTGCTTCTGATTGTATGCGCTGCGGCGGCCGGAGGTACAGGATTCCTGTATGGACAGAACCGGGCCGCCCGGGGAACGGACATGGAGACCGGTGCGGTGATATATGAATCACAGCCGGAGGAATCAACGCGTATTGCAGTCGTAAATCTGGATGAGGGAACCGGGGAAAACGGAGCGCGATCAATTATGCGGAGAGTCTGTCCCGGTTTCCCAGTTCGGACTTTGAGTACTCTTCTCTTGAGGAGGCAAGGGCAGGTTTTGAAAACGGGACATACGGGGCGTATATCATTATTCCGGCAACATTTTCCCAGAGCGTGGAAAGTATTAATTCTACGCCGGCGCCATCATGGCTTCAGTACACGGTGAATCCGTCCTATTCTGGAAGGACCCAGTATGAACTGCTGTATAATGTGGTGAGTTATGCTGAGAGTTTAAATAACAGTCTTTCTTATATGTATATAGATAATATACTGGCAGAATTTCATGCAGCCCAGGACGGGGCCTCCACCGTTATGGAGAATGATATGTGGGACAGAGATGCGATCGTGGGCATCGAGGCATATGATCTGGTGTCGCTGATTCAGGTGCCGGAGCTGACACAGGCGGAAAATACTACGGAGATGCTGGATATTACGCCCTATACTCAGCGAAATTCGGAACTGGCACAGGGGATTGACGAACAGTATATGCAGTGTGTGGAAGAGATTCAGCAGGAGATACAGGCGCTGGGTGAGTCGGGAACGAATCTGGCAGGAATCCTGACAGAGATGTCCGAAGCAGTGGCACAGATTGATATAACTGCCGGCGAGGATGGAACATCCATAGCAGAGACCGCTGACGCTGCTCTGGCACAATCTCTGGGCGAGTATAAGGCTGACATGGCGGAGGTGCTTGCCGAAGAGATGGGAAATATGTCAGAAGACATTGAGTATACAGCAGAAAAGCTGGAAGATTCGGTGAGCAGATATAACAGCCAGATGAACGGACAGGTACAGTCGCTATTGACACAGTATCAGTCTGCTCTGACGGAGGCAGCGCCGGAACTGGAAGTATCTGAAAATAACGATGGAGGATATGAAGTCAGGTTCAGGGGTGAACAGAATTCACCCACGCTCAGGTTTACCCTGTCGGAGGACAGCAGAATCAGTGCAGAGGAAGAACTTCTGAAAAAAATAACGGCGTCTCTTGCCGAGGCAGAGAATGCAAAAGATACGGTATCAATTTCCGTGAATGTCCCGGAATCATCTCCGGGGGCAGGAGACGGAAGGACGGTGGAGACAGAGTATGAAGCTGACAGATCTGTAAGAACCGTACTGGAAGGCTGGGACGAGGAAGCGCAAAAACTGGGATATGATTCGGCAGCGGCCTTTCTGGAAAAATATGGGAACGGCAGTGTGGCTATACACTCTGGTGATGTGGAAATAACCTGTGAAGGATCTGCGGATGAACTTACCCAATTTATAAAAAACAGCCTGAAGGGAGTCGGCCATGACGATTATACGGCAGAGGAATTTAAAGGCATAGTTTACAGTGAAGACGGCAGGCCGATGGAAGATCCTGAAACCGGCGGAATTATCACAGTATCCGCGCTGCTGAGCCGGCAGCAGGAAGCACTGAAAAATACGGCGGAAAAAATAGGAGAAACACAAAACCTGGATATTCAGGCTATACAAAATCTGGTAAAATCAGAGTATATAGCTCCGGTGGAAGAGAATGCAGATAGGGCGGAAGAGACTTTCGTACAGAGAAATAATGCAGAAAAAGCAGAAATCGCTGCATATAATGAGAAATTATCCGCTTTCAGCCCGCAGATCAATTCGCAGTTCCTGACCGAGAGCAGCACAGAAATGACCCAGAATAATATGAAAATGCAGGAGGCATTGTCCGAAAATAATATGGCCTATATGCAGTATGCAGACCAGGTATTCCAGACGGCCACAGAGAATGTAACCGTGCTGCAGCAGACGATCATGGATACAAAAGAAGATTCGGACGCTGCAGTTGCCGAAGGATTAAATAATGCCATAGAGATAAAGGCTCAGACGAGCCGGGAGAATCAGGAGATACTGGCTGAGTTTACGCAGAAGCTTCCGTATACAAGACTGGGTACGGCTGAATACACACAGGCATATCAGTTTATTGCTGATCCTGTCAATACGGAGGAAATTTCCCAGGACGGAAACGGAAGCAAAACAGCCTCCGGGGCGGTGCAGAGCCAGGCTAAAGGACTGACAGGAGGAGAAAACCAGGGGCAAAGCTCTGCAGCTATGTATATAGCGACGGGGATCCTTGCATTTATCCTGCTGCTCGCTCTCATACTCAATGCCGTAATGAACAGAAGAAGGCAATAAGCTGTCCGAGGCGGCATTGCAAAATAAATACTTAATAATTGTCTGCTCTGATAGAAGAAGCAGACCGAAAAGGAGGAAAAACTATGGGTATCAGAATGAACACCGAAGATGTCATTGCCAGAGGGCAGGAGATCGCAAGTCACGTGGAGGATGTAACTACACTTCAGAACTATCTGAATGATGTAGTTAACAATCAGCTTCCAGAACTGTGGGAAGGAAGCGGTTATGAAGGATTTGCCGCCAGAGTGGCTGAGATGGCGCCCAGCTTTGAGGCAATGCGCGAACTGATCAGCGATATCGGCCAGGGAGTTGTTACAAATGCACAGCAGTATGCAGAATTCGACCAGGCCGCCGGAGCTGCAAACCGCGGATAAGCGGAGAAAGAGGGGAAGCGCTTCGGGCGCTTCCCCTGTGTTCATATATCGGATGGGAGATACCCAGAAGCAGGAAAAATCAGAATGAATGACCATATACCCGGATTACGGAAGATATATTGTGTTGAACTTTCAACTGAAAATATAAGAAGAACAAAAAAATGATGGTGTGGAAAGGAGAGGCATATGAATGAAAATTCAAGATTAAGGCCCCAGGCGATCAAACACCAGTGCGACGCCGCGGTGGATGTGCTTGAGAAGGACAATGAGGCGCTCCGGACAGTGGGAAAAAGCCTGGATCAGTTTGTGGCAGACAATGAACTGGAGAGCCAGTCCTTTGGGGAACTGAAGGAGCACA
>DXIU01000090.1 GCA_019112765.1 Candidatus Mediterraneibacter norwichensis
TGACTGTACCGCTCTACTACTGTCAATACCTGTTTTGTATCAAGGCTGTTCTCCACTCTTTTCATAACTCGTATTACCTCGTTTAGCTGATTCATACGATTATGGTTCACGGCATACCCCTTGATTATGTATTGTTTCAATACTGAGTTTGCCCATTTTCTAAAAGCAACTCCGCGTTTAGATTTTACCCGATATCCCACTGAGATAATTACATCCAAATTATAATACTTTGGAGGTCTCGAGGCTTTATTTTCTCTTCTGTCGAAAATTTCGACAGAAGTCTTTTTATCCAATTCGCCTTCTTTAAAAATATTTCCGATATGATAAGCTATAGAAGAACGCGCAGTCTCAAACAACACTGACATTTGTTCCTGGGTCAGCCATACAGTTTCCTGCTCAGGCGTTATAGGCACTTCGAGTTTTATACCATTATCTGTAAACAATACAATTTCATTTCTTTCTGCCATATAGTTTTCCTTCTTTTTTGAATACTCTGCAAACTGCTTGCTTTCATATTCACTTTCAGAACATCTGTAATTACATATCGTTAATATACTACTTTCCATCAGTAAATGCAATATATTATATCAAATTTTACTGAAATTTATTTTTAAAGATTATTGATTTAATGTAATCTATCTGATATACTTTTTCTGTGGTCAGGACAGGAACCTGTGGATTGAAATAGTAAAATTTGCGATAATGCAAAAAGCAGGAAGGCACAAAAGTTTCATTTTCTTTTGTGTCTTCCCTGCTTTTCTCACATAAGTACCGCCATTCCTGACTCTATGCCAAGATCCAGTCCCATTTCTTCTGTATATTGTCCCTTGTCGACAAGCTCAAAGAACCCCTCAATATCTTCTGAAATCGGCCAGAGCATTCCCGCGCCCTGAAGTTTTTCAATATCCCCCTCATATAGCTGTACACAATACTGTCCGGCTTTGCGCATATTTGACTTTGTATAGCCCTGACATTTAATCTGTCTAAGAAGTTCTTCGGCCTCTTCCTCCCTGCCGACAAAGACAGTCAATGTATCGTCCTCAATCAACTTAAACTTCTTTGCCACCTTGGCAAAATTATATCTTTTTCCCTTAAACTCTTCAAGAATCTTCTTTTTATCCAGGCTCTCACCACGGAAATGGTACAGCGCTTCAAAATATTTTTCAATCCCGCGAAGCGATAAGATATCCTCACCTTCCGAGATCAGCATCTTTGATACATCAATCTGCAACTGCTGCCCGGGAACATTTTCTTTTTCCTCAAACTGGAAAATATAAGCAAAGCTTTCATCCGCACCCCGCTTTCCTTCCCTATTGCATCTGCCAGCTGCCTGGATCATAGAATCAACTCCTGCCAGCTGTCTATAGACACCGCGAAAGTCCAGATCAACCCCTGCTTCCACAAGGCTGGTCGAAATCAGGATACATTTCTCCCCATCTTTCACCAGCCGTCTGATTTTTCCCAGAATCCGCCGTCTGTGTTTCGGATACATCGTCGTAGACAAGTGGAACACGCCTTCACCTTTCATTTTCTGATAGATTCTCTGTGCCCGTTTCTTCGTGTTGACAATGCAGAGCGCCTGATCTTCCTGCTCCAGTTTTTCAATCAATTCATCTTCTGAAACCACTCCAATGTTTTTGAAGGTGACCCTCTCAAAAAAACGGAATTGTTCTGCCACTCTCGGGCATAGTTCAGTGACCGGCATTTTTCTCCGAAAAAGTGAAGTCAGAGCAGGCTGCGTCGCTGTGCAGAGCACGATACTGGAACAGAAATTCCCCACAAGTTCCTCCATCATGGCAATGCAAGGCTTCAGATAATCTGTTGGAAGCATCTGCGCTTCGTCAAATATGATAACGCTGTTGGCTATATTATGTAACTTTCTGCATCTGGAGGACTTATTTGCAAACAAGGATTCAAAAAACTGCACATTCGTCGTCACCACCACCGGCTTATCCCAATTTTCCGCTGCAAGCTGCATAGGTTTTAATTCCTCCGTGCTTTCATAATCCACATTATAATGATTTTCCAGCACATTCTGATCTCCTAGTATCTTCCTGAACACTTCTGCATTCTGTTCAATGATACTTGTATATGGTATCACATAAATTACACGATCCATACGATTCTCCACAGCGTGCTGCAGCGCAAACGCCAGAGACGCGATTGTTTTCCCGCCGCCTGTCGGTACAGTAAGCTGGAATATACCTCTTTCGCTGATTCCTTTTTCGAAACAGTGCCTGAGTATTTCTGTCCTTCTTCCGTTTACAGTGTCTGTATCTTCATTCTGCAGCCAGTCTGCCACATAATCCTTTAGTCTTTCCAGAAGAACACTTATAGCCTCCCCTGCCTCTCTCAGCGTCCGTCCATTCTTCATGAAGCTTTCAGTATCCAAGAAGTCCGCATCAACCAGACAAGAATACAACATCCTGATAAACGCACTTAAAGAGAAATCCGGATCAGGCTCTTTTAATGGATCAAATGGGATCGTATTTATTTCCGGAATCTTTATTTCACTTTTAAAGGCACTGTAATCCTCAATCCGTTTTTGTTTTCTGCCCTCCAATGTAGGTGCATTTCCCGAATCGGAAGAACTCCCGTAATCCGGCAGTCCCGAATGATGTCCGGCAACACAGTAGCTCATAAATTCGTACATACCGCCTTTTTCAAAACACACCTTTGCTCCCGCTGTAGAATGATCCACCCGCTTGTCACTGTTATTCTTAATTTTCTCCTGAAATGCAAGAGAATATTTTCCAATATCATGAAGTATACCGCAGCAATATCCCCAGTCCTTTTTCCCAAAACTGTCTGCAAATTTTTCTGCAAATCTCGCAGTTCCATATAAATGACTTTTTATAGACTGCTTGCGTTCACCATCAATATGTGCCAAATATTCCACTCTACTTCTCCTCACACACCTGAAAAACATAAAACTTCAGATAATAAGAGTCCCCCGCTCCCCACAATATCGGATGATCCGGCGCCTGTGTCCTGAACTCCACCTGCCGCAGTCTCTTATGCACATTCTGCGCCGCCTGCCCGATCGTCTTTGTAAAGAGCTCCTGATCCATAAAATGGGAACACGAACAGGTAGCCAGATATCCGCCGTCCTTCACCAGCTTCATTCCCCGCAGATTAATCTCCCGGTAACCCTTCACCGCTTTTTTGATCGAACTTCTCGATTTTGTAAATGCCGGCGGATCAAGGATGACTACATCATATTTCTCGCCCTTTTTTTCCAGACGCGGAAGAAGATCGAAAACATCTTCACAGATAAACTCCACCCGGTCTTCCAGTCCGTTCAGAGCGGCATTCTCCCGTGCCTGAGCCACGCCCAGTTCAGAAGCATCCACTCCGGTGACGTGCTCTGCTCCTGCAATTCCCGCATTCAGGGCAAAGGAACCGGTATGGGTAAAGCAGTCCAACACCCGTGCTCCTTTGCAGAGCTTTGCCACTGCCCGCCTGTTGTATTTCTGATCAAGGAAGAATCCTGTCTTCTGCCCGTCCTTTACGTCCACATAATAGCGCACGCCGTTTTCGACGATTTCCACCTTCGTATCAAAAGGCCCGCCGATAAATCCCTTGCGGCGTTCCATTCCTTCCTGCTCGCGGACTTTCGCGTCACTGCGCTCATAGACGCCCCGGATATGGATCCCGTCTTTCTCCATCAACTCTTTTAAAATATCCACAATCATCTCTTTAAAGCGGTCGATTCCCAGAGCAAGAGACTCCACCACAAGCACATCCGCGAACTTGTCCACCACGATGCCCGGCAGAAAATCCGCCTCTCCGAAGATCACGCGGCAGCTTGAGATATCATCCATCACCTTTTTCCGGTACTCCCATGCATTCTGTACACGCATACGGATAAAATCCTCGTTGACTTCCGTGTCACGGTTTCTCGTCATCATACGGACAGTCAGTTTTGACTTCCGGTTGATAAATCCCCTTCCAAGAGGATAACCGTCAAAATCATGGACGATAACGATATCGCCGTCTTCAAAACTTCCTATAATGCTTTCTATTTCATTGTCATAAATCCAGGGACCGCCCTGTTTCAGAGTACGTCCGGCGCCTTTTCGGAGCGTTACGATTGCATCAGACATATTGTTCCTCCTTGCATAACATCTATTCTACTCTGAAATATCATACCACAGTCCGGCGCCGGCTGACAGCAGAATTATTTTTTCTGTCCGCAGACAGTACAATATTGATAATCTACATAAGTCTGTGTCTCATAATGGCCCTGATCTTCCTGATGGGATCCCACTTTTACCTGTTCGGTCTTTGTTACATTCTGATAGTTTCCGTAATAAACACCATTATATAAGCCATTGGAATCCGCGTTTTTCAGCCCTGTAGATATAATTGCTTTCAGATCTGCCTGGGTAAAACCGTTTTCAAACCAGTAGGTGGGGCCATTTGCCACATAAGTATTGTCACCGCTCATTGTATAAAAGCGGGCCCCGGAAATCGTCTTTGTCTCATAGTCATCCACAGTCACCATCTTAGATACCCAGACCTGCTTTTTCGCCGTATGATCTGCCCATTTGTGGGTATGGGCGTTATCTGACTGGCTGGCGCTGCCGGATTTATTCGTGTTCTGTGATCCGCCTGAACTTTTACTGCCGGTGCTGCTTTTTGCCGTTGAGCCGGAAACATTGGCAGTTTCGGAACTTTGCTCTGTTTTCCTGTCGGTCTGTTCCTGATCATTTTTATCAGCAGTATTCCCGTCAGCCACATCAGCATTTTCCTCTTCTGCCTGCCGCGTATCTTTCTCTTTCTTCGCTGACTGCTCGGCAGACGTTGTATTTTTTTCTGACTGATCCGCGCGTGCTGATATTTCCCCGCTCTCTGTTTTGGCAACCTGAGCCGTCTGCTCTAAACTGCCGTCGTCCACGCCTGTAAGGGCTGCCGCAGCCAGAACGAAGCCGCCCGCAAGCAGCAGAACAGCTGCTGCTATAACCGGAACAACAATTTTTTTATGGCTGCCTATAAATTCTCTTATTTTTTCCATCTTTCATTCCCCTTTCTTTCTATCAAAAAATAATATTTTATACAGCGGTACCCGCTGTATGGATTGTCCGTCCCGCTCATTGAGCCTCTGTTTCCAGCCTGCCGATTGTAAATCGTTGACAAATAAATTTTTTCGATTTTTCTTTCCTCCTTCCCTCCATAGACAGGGGAAGAAAAGAAAAAGTTTTAAATTTTCAAAAAAATAATTTTACCGGACAAAAAAAGACAATGACCCGGCAGCCGCGGCAGAGTCAGGCGGATATTCACAATCCGCTTCAATGCTTATTTATCGCCGCGGCACAATGCCGTTCATTGTCCTGTTGATTATATTTTATTCTTTTTGTTATTATGCGCTCATTTCAGAAGCATCTCATACGTAAATCTGCCTGCCGCCCTCTTCAGCAGAATCCATGCCAGCAGTACACAGATCAGGCTTATTCCCAGCAGGATCCACACATTCAGCAGCATGATTCCCGTGAACTGCCCCGCCGCCAGCAGAATTATCGGAATAATGAGAAAGACAGCGCTCTGCTGGGATTCCTCCACGCTCCGGGCCCTGGCTGATCCTCTCACAATCAGAGTCACTGCGATCAGCGAAACAGCGGGAGAAAGCAAAAGGAGGATAACAAGCCAGTTCACAGCGGGCGCCAGCAGGTTTCCCATAAGGAAGACCGCTTCCACTTCGAGTACAATCACCATAGCCGCAAATGAAATCAGCGAAACCATCATGCTGAGCAGAAATGACGCAAGCACTTTTGCCTGAAAAATCTGTTTCACACTAAGCGGGCAGTAGAACAGAGTCTCCAGCGTATGTTTTTCTTTTTCCCCCACAAAAGAGCTGGCTGACATGATGGAGGCCGTCATAACCGGTATCATAAGGAAGAATACCGGAAGAATATAGTTGAATATCAGGCCGGCAACCGTCATTTCCAGACTGTTCCCGCGGATTCCCCCGGGAAGCAGCTGCAGCAGTTTCAGGATATCCGGATCATCCGGAGCGAAATGGACTGCAGCCAGCGAAATGGATGGAAGAACAATCGTAAGGATTAAAGGAACAATCAGCAGTTCGGTAAAGAATCTCCTGTTTGATACGATTCCCCTGAAATCTTTTTTTATTATGGCAGCCATGGCCTGGTTCATAATCCTCTCTCCTTTTCTTTTCCTGTAAGCGTAAAATAAATATCTTCAAGGGAAGGGCGTCTGACTTCCACTTCATAAATATCCCCGCCCGCTCCGACGATGCTTTTCACAATTCCGGGGATCTCTTCCTCTGACCGGATTTTTATACGCAGTATATTTCCCGGATATTCCATTTCTGACGCTCCTGTACCGGTCTCCTTCCCGTATTTTCTTTCCTTCTGACGGATACGGCCGGCCGCAGCTCCCGGCAGTTTCATCCCCTCTGATATATTTCCGGCCCGGATCCGCAGCTCGGCCCCTGATCCAGCTTTTTCCCGGAGTTCTCCCAGGGTTCCCGCTGCCAGCAGTCTCCCCTCATCAATCAGTCCGTACCTGGTACAGATTTCCTGCGCGTAACGAAGCTGATGCGTACACAGAAAGACCGTTGTCTTCTCTTCCTCCGCCAGTTTCCGGATCAGCCGGTTCACATTCTGAGCGCTCTCCGGATCAAGACCGGAAGTAGGCTCGTCCAGAAACAACACTCCCGGGTGATGAATCAGGGCCCGGGCCAGAGACAGTCTCTGCCGCATTCCCGTAGAATATGCCGCCAGCCTCTGATGTGCCGCATCTTTTAGTTCCAGTTTCTCCAGAAAAAACAGCGCCCGCTTTTTTCCTTCCTGTTCCGGAATGCCGAATATGGCTGCATAGAAAACAAGATTCTGAAGGCCTGTCATATTATCATACATCCGGGCATGTTCCGTGAGAACACCGGAGACGGCATGTACTTTCTCCGGCTCCCGTGCCGGGTCAGAACCCATCACGCTGCATTTTCCTGATGTCGGAGCAAGCATTCCGTTCAGAAGCTTGACCGTAGTCGTTTTTCCCGCTCCGTTCGGCCCCAGGAATCCGAATACTTCTCCCTGCTCAAGAGAAAGACTGATTCCCTTTACAGCCTCCTTTCCTCCGGAATATGTTTTGCTTAAATCCTGCAGTGTAACTGTCTGCATCTTCTGTTTCCTCCTCCCTGATACCTGCATGATCCTTTTGTTATATCCGATCTCTGTTATATTCGTTCTTTATCAGCCCCGGTTCCTTGTCATGGATTTTTATCATGTTTCTGTCTCGTTCTGCTTCAGCCGTTCCACGATATTACGGAACCGCGGTTCGGCTGACAGAGATTGAAATACCGGATTATCTGCAACTGCCTGCGTCATACTGCGCCGGATGACCGACTCACTCCGGGGCGGATAGTCGCCAAGAGCAAGTTCCTGCTCAAACCAGTCATCCAGAAGGTCAAAATACCAGTCTCCCTTAAGCCTCAGCGGATAAATATCCCCATCAGCCAGCTCTGCATACGCTTCCAGTACCGTCAGGGCTTTTTCTGTTTCTCCCAGACACATCCAGTCCTGCGCCATGGTAATATAACAGTTCAGAACGATACCGGGATGCAGCCCGTCTGCCTGAAATACGTCTGTAACTGCCTGAAACCGCCGGCAGCTTTCTTCAAATCTCTCCGGATCATCGGTACAGATTTCCATATAAGACGGCAGAAGATTCAGAAGAGTAATAACATTTTTATAGATTGCGGCCTGCAGAATCTTTTTCGCTTCTTTTCTGTTTCCCGTCATTTTCCATGCCGCTGCCAGAAGAGATTCCGGCATTCCTGTCACCGGCGCCTCTGGTTCCAGAAGTGCCAGCACTTCCTCCGGCCGGTTTAATACAAGCTGACAGTATGCTTCCAGATGAAGCGCATTTCTTCCCAGATTCGGATCATCACTTCCCGTTTTTACACGGCGGCACAGTTCCGCCGCTTCCTCAAGGATCTGTTCTGCGGCATGAGCGTCTCCGGCCAGCATGGAATGATTGATCATCAGGGAGGCGATCTGAAACAGAAGAGGATAACAGGAATAATATTTCCTCACATACTCTCTGCAGTGATCCAGCGCCTGCCCGAAAGGAAGAGCCGCAAATTCTCCTGCCAGCCGCCGGTATGTTTTCCGGATTTCTCTGCTGTCCATCTGCGGTTCATATCCCATCAGTTCATCTATACTGATGTCAAAATACGAAGCAAGCCTGGGCAGGAGAAGAATATCCGGATAGGTGCTTTCTGTCTCCCATTTTGAAACTGCCGCTTTGGAAACACCCAGAAACTCTGCCAGTTCATCCTGGGTTATCCCCCGGCTGCGGCGCTGTTCCGCCAGAATCCGTCCAAGGTGTATTTCTCTCATACAATTCACCTGCCTGTAACATTGTGTGAAGTTTTATCTGGAAATATTGTAGGAAATTTTCGCATAGATTACAATAGAGCTGTATTTAACTTTCATTTCAGAAAATCAACTTACAGGAAACCGGAAGGCAGACATGAAGTATAAAATAACTGGTGAAAAATCCCCCGGCTTTCATTCAGGGCTGTCCCGGACAGATCCGGACACAGCCCCGAAGTGATGAAATATACTCTGAGGTTACTGCTCCTGTTCTCTGAAAGCCTGTACATTTTTCTCTATCTGACGGATTACATCCAGGAAGGCGTTGTCATCCTTTCCTGTCGGATCCTCCAGCCCCCAGTTGATTATCTTTTTGCCGGGAATAACCGGACAGGCCACATTGCACCCCATAGACACATAAATATCTGCTTCCGGTATCTCCCCGAGCAGCTTTGAATACTGATCCATCTCCATATCAATCCCATATTCCTGCTTCATCAGCCTTACCGCGTCCTGATTGATCTGCGGTCTGGTCTCCGTCCCTGCAGAATAACAGTCGTAAAAATCAGATAAATATTTCCTGCCCAGCGCTTCCGCGATCTGGCTTCTGCAGGAATTATGGACGCAGATAAAAGCGATTTTCTTTTTCTTTCCGCAAAACGGGCAGCGTTTTCCAATGCACTGATTGTTCCGGCTGCTGTAGGAGCAGAGGATCTTTGGCTGTTCCATATGGACTCCCAGGTTTTCTCTTACAAAATCAACGGCCTGAAGAATCGAGAGATAAGAGTCTCTCTTGCAGCACCGGGGACCTCCGATTTCCCCGATCGCCTCCAGTGCGCGGGCTGTCATTTTGTGGGAAAGGCCAAAATTATCTTCCCCCAAAGGCGTAGAACCGGTAACAATAGAAATAAACATTCCCGTACTGATCCCGGCGCCGCAGGCGCCCCAGAAACCGCATGCTCCTCCCGGCACCGATCTTCCCCTGCTGTTCATCTCAATCAGAGCTTTTCTAAGATCCAGGTTTCCTCCGGAATTTTTGTAAGCTGTCAGGAGGGCCATTCCTGCCATGACATGATGCTCCGGTCCATGCATATGACAGAAAGGCTGAGACATCATCCGGTTGAGAATTATAACCGGATTCCGGGATGTCTCCTCCATGCACATTCCGACAAGACTGTCAATTCCCTGCATATGACATTCATTGCATACATAATGCCCGTTTACACACCTTGTTTTGCTCTTTTCTTTTTTATGGCACAGTTCGCACTCCATTTCAATATCCTCATTCAGATATTCCAGGGGCGCTTTACATATCAGACATTCCTCTTTCATATATTCCACCTCTGTTCCGGACCCGGAACCCCTTTCTACTTTTTATTGTATTTTTCTGCCATACTGTTTACATCTTCCTTTACTCGCTCTCTTAGATGCTCTGGTTCCAATACTTCAACATATGGACCATATTGTAACGCCCAATATCTCATAGCCGCTTCATTACATTTCACAAAAATTTTCATGGCGTCATCGTACTGTTCCAAAATGCGAAAACCCTTACCAAACCAATCTATCAATTCATTTATGATGTTTTTATCTACCAAGAGTTTTATTGCTATGCTATCCCCGCTATACATATAAATATGCTCAGCCATATGTCGTGGCAGCGAGAAGCCTTTCTCCATTTCTTTTACCATAGTGGTCGGCTTACATTTCTCATGCATAATTTCAATCTTTGTGATCTTATCTATTCGATAATGAGATACATCATCATATTTATCGTAGTTAGCTACCAAATAATACCATCCATTATTTGCTACCAGCTGATACGGATTTACAACATACCGTTCTTTTCTTTTCGGATGCAGCTTAAAATCTGTACCATAGCTGTTATATACAAAACTTACCTTTTTCTTTTCAGCAATTGCAGTATTCAGCACGTCCAAATTATACATAACCTGTGTATTATCCGCATAACGCATTTCAGGCAAGCTATAAATATAGGGAACTTTTGCGCGGAAATAACGATTTCCCTGTTCTTTTAGCCGGTTAATCAATGTCTGTGCTACTGACTGGCTAATATTCTTAGAAAACAAAACAGAATCAATCAACATACGTAATTCTGATTCTTCAAAATCCCTCTCAAGCAGGCAATATCCATCTTCCATATCAATCTCATAGCCAAAAGCTTTCAGAGCTTCCACATTACTCTTTACTGATCTGCGGTCACATTCAACATCATAATTCAACTTCAGCAATCTCAAAATTTCCTGTTGTGTCAAACGGTGGTCTTCATCTGAATATTCTTTCAAAATATCAAGAATGAGAAAATTCAACATTCTTTTTGCTAATTCCCTGTCGTACATATGCTTCTCTCCATTCACGGAAATTCCCCACAGAAACAGCTCTGTCGTCAATATAATAATCACAGCTTATTTTTCGGCTGTCTGCACCATATTCTGCAATCTTCTCTGGCAGATTGCTGTTTACAGCATCAAACTCCAGTCCCAGATACCTGCACCACCTGACTGCCTCTTCAAGACAATCATTTTCCCTGCACGTCCATAGAATAATCTTATCTCCCTGTTTCTTGATCTGTTTTAAAAAACAGAATAATTCTTCATTTGCCGGACCTACGCCCGGCCATTGTCCAAAACTCAGAGTCCCGTCAAAATCAACTGCAAATATTTGATATTTTTTTATCTCCATTCTCTATCCACTCCTATTTTACTATATGTACATTTGTTTGTACATATCGCTCCCCGAAAGCTCTCATACCTTATGTTTTTCGCTTACGTTTCTTACTTTTATACTGATTATGCCTCATCTGATGTACATTCATTTGTACATAAAAAAAGAGACCCATGAATACCATGAATCTCTCATCATACAAAGACAATCCTCTTTATTCACTGTAATAGAAGTCACAAATTTGTTTTGTCATCCATTCTTTTTTATTCTTAAAAAGTTGCTGATAGGTAAAAAAATTATCAAGAATATGTAAATCAGAACCACTTTGTACCGCAGCCTCGGATATTTGTTTCATTAATATTTTATATAACATCTCATATTCCTGTAGTTCTGTGTGCGTTACATCGTTAGCATAAACATCAAATAAAATAGATCCAAGGACAATTACTGTTTCTCTTTCTAATGCAAATTTTCTCAATTTCTCTTGTATCAATTGCTTCTTAGCATTATTTACTACATTATATAAATCTTTGCCGGCACACCGACCTTGTTTCAGTTTTTGAATTCCTCTCTCAAATTTACGAACCCCCACATAATGAGAAATCATCTGCTTCAATCCTCCTAAATATGCAGGAGACTCTGAAACCGAGACGGAAAATTCTTGTCCACTTTCATCATCCTTCTTGTCCCACGGCCAGTTCTCGTAAATAGGTCTGCTTATTTCTTCTTTGAGGTAGGCACTATTGATATGTAAACATTTCTGCATACCAGTGATATATTCTGAGAATTTGGATTCTAAAAACAAAATCACATTCTTATTCTGACATTTTCCCAAAAGAGTGACATCCATGTTTGAAGGATTTGAATCCTCAATGACACAATTCTGATATTCAAAGATGACATCAAAAAAAGCGAATTCACCCACATTCTTTATTTCAATCTTTAATGGATGTTTTTCAGTAACATTGTAAAAGAACAATAACGCACAAAGAGAAGAGGAATGCAATGTGGAAATCCGTCTTTCTTCTTGCCCGGACCCGCTGCACGCCTGCCCGAATTTTTCATCAAAATTGCAATCTTTAATAGAAAATACACGTTTCAATGCTGTTAATGTATCTTCTTCCGGAAGCAAACAAAACGCTCGAGAATCCTTATTATTCTTTGAAGTAAGCACGGTTGTATTTATATAATCTACACTGTCCCATTTCATAGCCTTATATATGGATTCTAATTTTCTCATATCAGTCAGCCTCCTTTGACTCATATGTTTCATTATATTTATTTCTTTCACCATATTCAACTTTTTACTTGAGAATCATTCCCCTTCCTCATTCTTCTTATTTGCAGTTTTCTCCTTAACGTCAAGCGGAATCAGGTTCTGAATACGCTGATATTTATTTACATAATCCGCAATATGATACCCATTAAGAATATTGATAGCTTCCACTTGGGTAACCCCATATTCTTCCATAAGTTCCGACATTAGTTCATACATTTTCCCTTTTATTTCATATGTTGGATTTCTTAATGCAAAAGCTCTCTTTCGATATTGCTCTGCGCCTTCAAACGTCAACCACTTTCCTCGGTGAAGTCTATGTTGTTCATTTACTAAATCGATTGCGTCCTGTTTTGTCTTTATTCTTTTTATACTCATTGAATTGCACCTCCTGCTCATAGACTACAAAAATCCATGTACAAAAGAATGCACACAAAAAAAGAACTGCAAGTACCGCAACAGCACCCACAGGTCAATCCACTACACTATAAGTTGGGAAATGTTCTGTTTCACTCTGTAGAAGCTAATATACATTCCGTGAAATAAAGAAACATACCACATTTTCAAAATGTCCATTCTGAAAATCTCTAAGCGCACCTTTATTCCGGTCAAAATATCCGTCTTTTGAACAGCAAAAACGGGATGCTTATCCACACCCCATCTTCGCTGTTTTCCCTTATTTCCGGACATTTCGTCCTTATTTTTGCCAAAAGATATATTTCCGCGGCCAACTACATCCTGTGGCATTTATCTAATTTTCCATTATATTTATACAACAGTTCGTGTCAGCAGAGCGACCGTCTCACAGTGCACCGTCTCACAGAACTGATCCACCGCCGTCATCTTCTCCACCCTGTATCCCGCGATCTGCATCATCTCCAGATCCCGTGCCAGGCTTGTCATTTTGCAGGAGATATACACAATCCGCTCCACGCCGTAATTCAGTATCTTCGGCAGCGCCTTCGGGTGTATGCCGTCCCTGGGCGGATCCAGAACGATAACATCCGGCTTTTCCTCGATCTCATCCAGCACCTGAAATACGTCGCCTGCTATGAATTTACAGTTGGAAATACCGTTGCGGGCAGCATTTTCCCGAGCAGCTTCTACCGCTTCTTCGACAATTTCCACACCGACCACTTTTTTTGCCACGGGAGCAAGCACCTGGCTGATGGTCCCGGTACCGCTGAACAGATCAAATACCGTCAGATCCCGGATGTCCCCAATGTATTCCCGCACTGTCTCATACAGCACTTCCGCTCCCTTTGTATTGGGCTGGAAAAAGGAAAATGGCGTGATCTTGAATTCCAGTCCGAGAAGTTTTTCATAGAAGAAGTCCTGCCCGTACAGAATCTTCGTCTCATCGCTTTTTACAACATCTGAGAGAGAATCATTCAGGATATGGAGGATGCCCACGATCTTTCCTTCCAGCTTCAGTTCCAGCAGTCTGCTTACAAGCAAAGTGAGAGCGTGCTCTTCCTGGGTTGTGGTCACCAGATTGACCAGAATCTCCCCTGTTGTATCTCCTCTTCTAAGAAGGAGATGGCGCAGGTAACCTGTATGCTGCATTTTTTTATAATAACTGACATTTCTCTCACGGAAATACTCCAGCACACAAAGAAGAATCTTATTCATATCCTCATGCACCAGCCTGCAGTCCCCCGCTGTCAGCACATCGTAGGTGCTGCCCTTTTTGTGCAGTCCGAGAGAGAGGGGGCCGTCCTTATATTCATCTCCAAAAGAAAACTCCATCTTATTGCGGTATCCGAATTCCTTCGGGCTGGCCTTTACGCCCTCAAAAGTATAGTCACCTCTGACTGCCTCATCCATCAGTCTGCGGATCTGCCCTTCTTTCATTTTCATCTGTTCTTCATAGGGCATGGTCTGGTACATGCATCCGCCGCAGGCCGGAAAAATACTGCAGACCGGCTTTCTTGTTTCAAGCGGAGATTTTTCCAGCACTTCCAGAAGTCTGCCTTCCGCGTTTCCCCTCTTAAATTTATTGATGACAAAACGGACTTTCTGCCCCGGAATCCCGTTTTTTACTGTAACGTACCTGTCCTCTTCCCGGATATAGATAATTCCCTTATTCGGGAAATCCACCCGTTCTATCACACCTTCAAAAATCTGTCCTTTTTTCATTCTTTTCTCCAAATTTTCAGACGATTCCCACCAAAGGGGTCCGTCCCCTTTTCCTCAAGTTTTCAGAAAATTTTCTTGTTTTCACAATAAAAGAGGCAGGGTGCATTGTGCATCCCGCCTGTATTCTGTTCTTTTATTATTCTGCTGCTGATATGTTATACCTGATCTTCTTCGCTGAAGTAATCATCGAAATCATCATCAAAATCGTCTTCGAAGTCTTCCAGGTAATCCGGTGTGAAGAAACGGTAAACTACATATGCGATTCCTGCAACTGCTGCAACTGCGCCGATAATAGCCAGTACCCAGATCACTGTGTTTTTCTGTTTCTCATCTTCGTTTCTTTTCAGCAGATCACTTAATTTTGATTCAGCAATAAACTCTTCTACCTTGCTCATAATTCACGTCCTTTCCCTGTCCTGCCGACAGCGGTTTACTTTCTGTTATTATAACACTAACGTTTTCAATTTACTACTAATTTATTGTAAATTGATGGGAAACTTCGCCTGCCCGCTTATAGTTTTACCAGTTTTGCGAACATTGCAAACATTTTTCTTGTTCCTGCTCCGTCAAATTCCACTGTCACTTCATAGTCCCTGCCGCCTTCTTTTATATCCAGCACTGTGCCCTCTCCGAATTTCACATGCCGCACCCTGTCGCCTGCGCCGTAGGGGAGTCCTTCTGATGTCTTCGCGGCGAGCTGGCTCCCCTTCTGCAGGGAAGAAAAGGACTGTTTTCCCGTCTGCTGCTTCTGTTCCCGGGCATAGCCTGCCGCAAAGGGTTTTGCGCGGAACGCTTCTCTTGCATTGCGGTATGTATTCTGAACAGGAATCTCCTCATCCTTTTCCATTTTAAATGCCCCGGTATCCAGGATTTCAAACGGAATTTCTCTGATAAAGCGTGACATCTTATTAAACTGGGTCTCGCCGCGGATCATTCTCCGCCGCGCACAGGTCAGCGTCAGCTTCTCCTCCGCCCGTGTGATTCCCACGTAGCACAGTCTGCGCTCCTCCTCCAGTTCTTCTGTATCATCCGCAGTAATGGTCATATAACTGGGAAAAAGACCGTCCTCCATTCCTGCGAGATAGACATGAGGGAATTCCAGCCCCTTGGCGCTGTGGAGGGTCATCAGCACCACATAGTCCTGGTTCTCATCCAGGCTGTCAATATCCGCCACCAGCGCCACTTCTTCCAGAAAGCCGCTGAGGGTGGCTTTTTCTCCCCGGTCCTGACAGTCCTCCTCATATGCCGCGGCTTTGCTCACCAGTTCATCAATATTTTCAATCCGGGCCTGTGCGTCCTCCGGGTCATCTGCGTCCAGATTTTCTATATATGCCGTCTTTTCAATAATTTCTCCCAGCAGATCTGTCAGACTTTCCCGCTCTGCCTGTCCTTTGAAATATTCAATCAGAGCGGCAAATGAATCCAGCTTTGAAGCGCTCCGGCCCACTCCCGGTATCAGATCCGGCGCCAGCAGGGCTTCATAAAATCCGATCCCTCTTTGGGCCGCCGATTCCTGGATCCGGTTAATAGTAGTAAGCCCGATCCCTCTTTTTGGCACATTAATGATTCTCCGCACTGCCAGATCGTCCATTCCGTTGTCGATGGTCTTCAGATATGCCAGAATATCCTTGATCTCCCTGCGTGCGTAGAAATTGATCCCTCCCACAATTTTATAGGGAATGCTCATTGCCACAAACTTTTCCTCAAGCAGGCGGGACTGTGCGTTCGTCCGGTAGAGCACTGCATGATCCTTATAAGACGCTCCCTCACGGACTTCTTCTTTCACATCCTCCGCAATGAATTCCGCCTCGTCATAGGCTGTGTCAAACTGCCTGAGCCGGATCTTATCCCCCTCTCCTTTGGCCGTCCAGAGCGTTTTCTCCTTCCTGCCTTTATTATTCCGGATCACATGGTTTGCCGCATTTAATATATTCCCTGTTGACCGGTAGTTCTGTTCCAGCTTGATCACCCGGGCATCGGGAAATTCTTTCTCGAAGTCCAGAATGTTTCTGATATTGGCTCCCCGGAATTTATAAATGGACTGATCGTCGTCGCCCACTACACAGAGATTCCGGTATTTTCCGGCAAGCAGGCTGACTAGTCTGAACTGCACGGTATTGGTATCCTGATATTCGTCCACCATAATATAGCGGAACCGCTCCTGATAGTTTTCCCTTACATCCGGCTGAGTCTCCAGAAGCTGTACAGTTTTCACAAGAAGATCATCGAAATCAAGCGCATTATTTGCCTTAAGCTGTGCTTCATATTCCCGGTATGCCCTGGCAATTTTCTGCTGCGAAAAATCTCCTCCCGCATTCAGTTCAAACTCTTCCGGAAGAATCATTTCATTTTTTGCAGAAGAAATCACCGATAAAAGCATCCGTTCTTTAAACTTTTTCGTATCAATATCAACTTTTCTGCACACTTCTTTCATAAGTGTCTTCTGATCATCCGTATCATAAATCGTAAACCGGTTGTCATACCCCAGCCGGTCAATAAAACGTCTCAGAATCCTGACACAGGCTGAATGAAAGGTACTTACCCAGACACTCTCCGAGCCGAATCCTACCAGATCATCCACTCTCTGCCTCATCTCGCCCGCGGCCTTATTGGTAAATGTAATTGCCAGAATATGCCAGGGATTCACGCCTCTTTCCTCGATCAGATACGCGATGCGATGCGTCAGTACTCTCGTCTTTCCCGAACCGGCGCCGGCCAGAATCAGCAGCGGTCCGTCCGTATGAAATACCGCTTCTCTCTGCGGTTCATTCAAATTATCATATAGGCTCATAGCTGGCCTCCTTTTCTTCAGTATTATCATTATTGAACACACATTCCCGATTGTCAACCGGATTTTTTCTTGCCATCTGGTTTTAATTACTATATAATAAATGTATTGGGGTGATAATATGACAATTGATACAAATGATATACTGAACAGCATACTGGAGAGTCTCGCCCGCATTGACTATATCCGCCCGGAAGAGATTCCGAATATAGATCTGTATATGGATCAGGTCACAACGTTCATGGACACACAGCTTGCTTCCACAAAAAGATACGGCGAGGACAAGATCCTGACAAAGACCATGATCAACAATTACACAAAGAACAACCTTCTGCCTCCGCCGGTTAAGAAGAAGTATTCCAAAGAGCATGTGCTTCTTCTGATTTTCATTTATTATTTTAAAAATATTCTGTCTATCAAGGATATTGAGACGGTGTTAAAACCTCTGAAGGAAAAATATTTTTCCGGAGAAGAGGAAGTGGAGCTTTCCGGCCTTTACGAAGAAGTATGCAGCATGGAAAAAAGCAGGATCGGAACGCTTCAGGAAGCGGTCAAAGCCGCTTATGACAGAGCTGCGGAAACCTTCACCGGTATTACAGATGAGGAGAGCAGGGACGAACTGCAGCTTTTTGCTTTTATCTGCAATCTGAGTTTTGATGTGTACTTAAAGAAGACAATGATCGAAAAAATCATAGACGGCCTGGCGGAAAAGAAATCCGGGGAGGAAACGGATAAGACGAAATAAAAGGATGCCCCTTCCCTGTGGATCCGGAGATCTGCAGGAAAGGGACATCCTTATTTTTCTTTATTATTTAATGTATCCTCTTTGTTCAATCTTTCAAACACCATATCATATCCGTCATTTCCATAATTCAGGGAACGGTTTACCCGGCTGATTGTGGCAGTGGAAGCGCCGGTTTTCTCCGCAATCTCAAGATATGTCTTCTGCTCGCGCAGCATCTTGGCCACTTCAAATCTCTGAGAGAGAGAAAGAAGCTCGTTAATCGTACAGATATCTTCAAAAAAAGTGTAACATTCTTCTTTATTTTCCAGACTGAGAATAGCGCGAAACAGATAGTCTACTGCCTCGGTCCTAATTTTCTTACTCATAATCATCCAATCTCCTTTTTCAGATCCAGATTCAACTGAACAGCAGAAGGCCCGGCGGACTTTCTATTGTCAGAAATTAAAAACGGCAGCCTGTCGGAAGCTACCGTTACATTTTAGCACACTAAATTCTTAAAGTCTACCTTTTTATCTTCTATCCGGTGCATTTCTTCTCGAAGTCTGATTTTACATAGACTTTCCGATATTCAGAAACGGCCTGATTTTATCGAAATCCGTCGTCACAACCAGTTCCTCCGGGAAGCTGCAGTACGCAAGCAGCTCTTTTGCCCGCTCAAAATTTCCCGCATCCGCATCTATATGCGCATCGCTTCCTGTCGTGATGGGGACCTCATACTGCCGGCAGAGATCCAGCATGACAAGCATATTTTCCCTTGCGTTTACCCGGCTGCTCTGGGGACGGAGAGATGAATTATTCAGTTCCAGCAGTGTTCCGGTTTCCTTCGCTGTTTTTACCAGCACTTCATAGTCTACGGGAACTCTGCTGTCATCCGGATGTCCGATAATATTGACATACGGTTTTTTCATCACTTCCACATAGGCCCGGGTATTATTCTCCACTGAAGCCTCGCTCTGATAGCACGGCGGATGTATACTTGCAATAGCGATATCCAGCCCTCTGCAGACATCCTCCGGAAGATCCACTGTTCCGTCAGAATCCATAATATTCAGTTCAGCTCCCATCAGCAGCCGCACTCCATTCATCTCTCTGGGGATCACATCATAGTTCATAAAATAAAACAGGCCGCACGTTTTTTCCAGCTGAGGCGCATGTTCCGTAACTGCCAGAGCCTGCAGGCCTTTCCGGGCAGCCGCACGGGCCATTTCCGACAGAGTGCTGTAGGCATGACCGCTGGCGATTGTATGGGAATGTGTATCAACAAGAATCTGCATTATATTCTTTCCTCCTTTTGCATGCGAATCGCAGAAACATTCTTTGTGAAATTGTCTGTTCTGCGCAAAAAGTATAACATATTTTCCTCTATTTTTCCATTGTCCGCCGGTTTCTTAAATGTTATAATAGTGGTGTTGTAGATTTTGTCAGATCAACACGAGAGGAGTACAAAAGAGAGGAGTATACATATGAAGTGTCCAATATGCGGGAAAGATGTGGAACTGAAAAACAGACAGGTTGGCACCGATGAAAACGGTGAACCGGTCTTTAATGAATACGCAGTCTGCCGGGACTGCAAAAAGCAATGGAATCTTGACAGGCAGCGAGCAAAGAAGATGGCTGCAAAAAAGGCTGCAGCAGCGGCCGATACCGGCAGAAAAGCAGCTGAAACCGGACACGGAGCAGCGCCTGAAGCGCCCGGATCCGCAGCGGTGAAAAAAGCCGCGCCCGGGAAAGATGAACCTGTAAAGAAACCGGTACAGAAAAATACACCGGCGGAAGAATCTCCTGACAGCAAAAAGAAGTCTGCCGGGAAACCCTCCCCCGAAAAACCCGGGGCCGCAAAGAAACCGGCAGCACGCAGGAAGCCTGTTCCGGCAGATGCGGAGAAGGAAGCCCCGTCCGGTTCCCGGACGAGAAAGCCGGACACAGACCGGTCAAAAGTAGTCCCCTACAAAAAGAGCGCAGATGCCGCGGGCCGTACCGGCAAAGCAGAAGGCAGCGCTTCTCCGAAGAAGCGTCCGGTCAAAAAGCGTCCGGAAGGAGCATCCTCTTCTGATCACAGCGAAGAAAAACGCTACGGAAATATCCCTTCAGAGAAAGTCCGCACAAAGCGGGAAAAAGCAGTCCGGGAGGGATATGAAGATATGCTCTCCACTGATCCGAGACATAAGGCTCCGCGTAAGAAATCAGCCAGAGCGGCAGAAGAAGAAAAGGAATCCTTAAAGTCTGCTTCCGGCAGACGCCGCGGCGAAGAGAAAAAAGCGCGCAAAGCACCTGAGCCGGAGATCGATGATTACGACAGCAGCTACGACGATTATGATGAAACTGCTCCGCGGTTCCGCGCAATGCGCATCGTAATGGGAGTTCTCTCACTGATCGGTTTTGCATTCTTTATCTACAGAGGATATGTAGACGGCCTGCAGGGTATCTCATCCGGAAGCAGCTCTTCCGGTACTACATATATTATCCTTGCGCTCTGCTTCCTTGTTTCTGCTATGCTGTATTTTATTATGATGCGGAAAAATACGGTGCTCGCATTCCTGCTTCCCATGCTGTTCTATCTGGGCAGCGCTGTTGCGGCATTCCTTTTGCGGAATGATGATGTGATTCTGCTGGCTTCTGCTGCCGCAGGCGGAGTACTGGCCGTAGTTTCCCTGATTCTGGCAATTGCCTCGAGAAGTGCCGGCGCTGAGGACGACGATTATGATGATCCCTTTGAAGATGACTATGACGACTGATCCGTCAGTTGTGTCATCCTGATAAACGAACCGGACAGCCCGGGAAATTATTCTGATATCTCTGTACCCGGAATATCAGAATAATTTCCCGGGCTTTTTTCTGCAATACCGCCTCCTCCCTCTTTCCGTTCCTTCCATGTCTGCTCACATTTCCCTGTATTATTTCATATAGTAAAAAGAAATGAAAACAGATTCACGGAGGATTTTTATGAAAAAGCGAATACTGGCGTCTCTCCTTTCCTCTGTTCTGGCCGTCGGCCTTCTCACCGCCTGCTCAGGCGAATCCGAAGACAGCGGCAAAACCGCGCAGGACGGCAGCGGCTCTGCTGTTCAGAAAGAAGAGGAAGAACTTACAAAAGTGACTTTAAACGAGGTGGCTCATTCCATCTTTTACGCCCCAATGTATGTGGCAATTGAAGAGGGGTATTTTGAAGAAGAGGGAATTGAACTGGATCTTGTCTGCGGTTTTGGAGCCGACAAAACCATGACCGCCGTCATTTCCGGAGAAGCTGATATCGGTTTTATGGGATCTGAAGCCTCCATTTACACCTACAATGAAGGAGCCACTGATTATGTCGTCAACTTTGCGCAGCTTACACAGCGCGCAGGCAATTTCCTGGTAGCCAGGGAAAAAATGGATGATTTCTCCTGGGAAGACCTGAAAGGACACCTTGTCCTCGGCGGCCGCAAAGGCGGCATGCCTGAGATGGTATTTGAATATATTCTGAAAGAAAACGGAATTGACCCGGAAGAAGACCTGGAGATTAATCAGAGTATTGACTTTGGATCTACTGCCGCCGCATTTTCAGAGGGGCAGGGGGATTTCACGGTTGAGTTCGAACCGGGCGCGACAACTCTTGAATCCGAAGGGAAAGGCTATGTAGTGGCCTCCCTGGGCGAGGACAGCGGCTACGTTCCCTACACCGCTTTCAGCGCAAAACGAAGCTATATTGACGAAAACCCGGACATTATCCAGGGCTTCACAAATGCGCTGCAGAAGGGAATGGACTATGTGCAGGCCCATTCACCGGAAGAAATTGCCTCCGTTATCGAGCCCCAGTTCCCGGAAACTGACCTGGAGACCATCACAACAATCGTAACCCGCTACTATGATCAGGATACATGGAAGAGCAACCTGATCTTCGAAGAAAGCAGCTTTGATCTTCTTCAGGATATTCTGGAAAGCGCGGGAGAACTGGAAAAAAGAGCTCCCTATGATGATCTGGTTACAACAAAATTTGCAGCCATAGCCGCCCAGTGATATAATAGGGATACAGGAAATATAAAACAGCAGCCCGAAACAGCCCCGGCAGGGAGTTTCGGGCTGACACTGTGTACGGCGGACAGGCTGTGCATTGCTATAATTCTGGAAAGGACGGATACATATCTCATGATTGATAAAAGACTTGTACCCTTCAGCGGGCTGAAAAAGGAACCTTTTTCCGGAAGCCATCAGGGAATGCGGTATTTGCTTGCAGCCGACAACGGCAGGGACAGCACTACCTTCACCGCATATGTATATCCGGAACCCTGGTGCTTTGAAGAGACTCCGGATGATGAGAAAGAAAGCGCCTCTTTCCCGCTCTCTGATGAAGGGATGGATCAGGCAATGGACTGGCTCCACGAGCGGTTTGATGCAGAGAAAAAGCGATGGACGCAGGCCGCTCTGGACTCTATGCATACCATCGCCGGAAAAGTTTAGTTTCTTTTTATAATTTTTAAAATTTCTTCCATGTATTGTCACACTGGATTCACATTTTCCTGTTATCCTGAAACTATGAAAACAGAAGACAATGGCTGTTCATACAGCTTGTGTGCACGGCCATTGGACTTCGCCTAAGCAGATAGTTACAGAGCTTCTCAGCTGCTCTGTTTTTCGTTCCCGGCATATTTATCCGGGAATATTTTTTTGAGATCAATTTTTACCACATAGTAGTACATTCCGATCAGAAGAAGGGATGCAAGAATCCAGGCCGCGGGACTTGCAAGGCATACGCCCAGATAACTTTTCCGACCGGCCGCGATTACGGCAACCGCACCTCTTCCCACCAGCTCGGCCACTCCGGCCATCATGGGAAGCAGGCCGTATCCCAGCCCCTGAATCCCGTTCCGGTAAATATTTACAATAGCCAGCGGAATAAAGAAGATTCCTACGCAGATAAGATACGTATTCACAGAATCCATGATCAGAGCCACGTCTTCGGATACGAACAGATACGTCATATATTTTCCCACTGTCATGACCAGCACGGCTGAGACAACTGCGTATATGATCCCGATAATTGTGGACGCCTTAAATCCCTGCCGGATCCGGGACACATCTCCCGCTCCCATATTCTGGGCGCCATAGGTCGCCATTGTCGTGCCCATTGCCACGTATGCCTGCGTAACGATCTGTTCAATCTTGCCTGCTGCCGTATATGCCGCTACCAGAGTAGAGCCCAGAATATTCAGGGCAGACTGCACCATCATGGTTCCCACAGCAGTAATCGAATACTGCAGAGCCATAGGAATTCCGATCCGGATCTGCGTCCGCAGAAGATCCCCGGACAGATGCCTGTCATCCCGGGTCAGACGCAGAAGAGGGACTTTTCTGATTATGTAGAACAGACACAGTACTCCGGAAATCCCCTGGGAAATCACCGTCGCGACAGCCGCTCCTGCCGCTCCCATATGAAATACAATGATGAGTACCAGATCCAGCACAATATTCAGCAGAGCCGCCAGAATCAGAAAATACAGAGGCACCCTGCTGTTTCCAAGCGCCCGCAGAATACTGGCCAGTAGATTATAGAGCATCTGGGCCAGTATGCCGGCGCTGATAATCATAATATACGCATAGGCATCTGCAAAAATATCTTCCGGTGTATGCATCAGAACAAGCCACGGCTTCATAAACACCATAAATGCCGCGGTAAGCACCAGTCCCACAACCAGCGACAGAAAAGAAGCTCCCACCACGGTTCTGCGCATGGCCGGCATATCTCCGGCGCCGAATTTCTGAGCGGTCAGCACGGTAAATCCGGCTGTCATTCCGACCACAAATCCATAGATCAGGAACATAATCGTTCCTGTGCTGCCCACGGCGGCCAGGGCTTTATTCCCCACAAACTTTCCTACAATTACAGCATCCGCCATATTATAAAACTGCTGAAACACATTTCCAATGAAAATCGGCAGAGTAAAATTAAAAATGATCTTCATCGGACTTCCTGTTGTCATATCATACTGAACTGCCTTCATACCCTCTTCTCCTGTCACTGAAATCCAAATGCAGATTATATAACAGAAGAAGCAGCATGTAAATACACTTTTTCAAAATTTTACACAGAGTATCTGAATTGCTGCAATTCACACCCGGCCGCTGTCTTCACCGGAAATGTCTCACCTGAGAAACAGCATTTTTTCCTCTTCCAGGCGCAGATAATCCGGCAGCCCCTTTTCTTCTATTTCTCTCATTTTTTCCCGCTGTACAAACCAGCAGACGGTTTCTTCTGCTCTTATGTAATAATTCTGTTCAAAAGGAAGCTCCGCGCTGCTTTCCAGATCGAATTTCAGCATATTTTCTCCGCCCCCGCCCCAGACGGGGACGAAATCATGGGCACGGTATCCGATCCACAGCGTATCTTCCGGAATTTCACCGGACGTATGCAGCGTAATGCCCCAGTCCAGAGCCTCTGCCGTATGCGCATCCATCCTGCGGGCGCGGGAAAAATTTTTGCAGCCGGTCAGCCGGGCGGCTTCTCTGCTCACCGGATTTTCAAATATCTCTTTCGTCTTTCCGCTGACAGCAATCTTTCCCTGGTCTATTACCAGCAGCTCTTCGCTGAACCGGTACACTTCATCCCGGTTGTGGGACACCAGTATGACGGTTCCCTCATAGTCTTTCAGCATTTCCGACAGTTCTCTCTGAAGCTGATCCTTCAGATACATATCCAGCGCGGAAAAGGGCTCATCCAGAAGGATAATATCCGGCTCATAGGCCATAATACGTGCCAGGGCGACTCTCTGCTGCTGCCCTCCGGACAGCTCTGACGGCAGCCTCTTTTCCAGCCCCTGAAGCTGGAATTTTTCTGCCATCTTCTTCACCCGGGCCGCGGTTTCCGCCCGGTTTCCCCTCAGTCCCGCCGCGATATTCTTTTCTACTGTCATAGTAGGGAACAGGGCGTAATTCTGAAACAGATATCCTGCATTGCGTTTCTGGGGCTTCAGATTGATCCGGGCGCTGCTGTCAAAAAACACTCTGCCGCCGGCCTCGATTTTTCCCTCGTCCGGAACTACAATGCCTGCAATACTTTTAAGCGTCATGCTCTTTCCGCATCCGGAGGCTCCCAGAATGCCGATCCGCCTTGCCTCACTTTCAAAACTGATATCCAGCAGGAAACTGTCCAGCTGTTTTCTGATATGTACAGAAACGCTCACAGCCTACCACCTCCCTACATTCTTCATCTTTTTTCCGGAGATAAGATTCATCAGAAAGATCACTCCAAAAGCGATGAGCATAACTACCGCCACCCAGATCCCGGCGGTCAGATAGTCTCCGTCCTGAATAACCATTGCGATCTTCTGGGATATGGTTCCTGTCTTGCCCGGTATATTGCCCGCCAGCATGGATGTGGCTCCGTATTCTCCCAGCGCCCTGGCAAAGGTCAGAATCGTTCCTGATGCAATACCGGGACCGGCGGCGGGAATTACAACTTTCCAGAAAATCTGTACCTCGGACATTCCCAGAGTCCGGCCGGCATAGATCAGATTCACATCCACCTGCTCCATGGCCGCCCTGGCATTGCGGTACATCAGAGGAAAAGCAATCACCGTAGCCGCAATAACGCAGCCCAGCCAGGTCTGTACCACTTTAAACCCGAATTCATCAAACAGAAATTCACCCAGAGGTCGCCTGCGGCTGAACAGAAGCAGCAGGAAGAATCCCGCAACCGTGGGAGGAAGCACCATGGGCAGTGTCAGGATTCCGTCAATCACCGCCTTTTTCCCGGGAGACGCCTTTACTACTTTTCTGGCCGCGAATATGCCCAGAAAAAAGGAAATTACCGTAGCTACCACTCCGGTCTTCAGCGAAATAAACAGCGGACTCCAGTCCAGTTCCTTTAAAATATCCATTATCTCTTCCATGTATTTCCTCCTGAAAAACACCGGCTCACTGTTTCAGTCCTTTATACATTTGTATCAAAGTAGTAGGCTTCAAATACTTCTTTCGCCTCATCCGAGAGCACGTACTCAAGGAAATCCTCCGCAGCTGCAGTCTGGGCATCGTCAGCCTCCTCATTTACCACTCTCGCGATGGGATAAATTACATTTCCGGTCAGATCATAGCTGACTGTCTCAAGAATTTCAAGATCATCCTCATATCCATATGTATCAGAATAGTAGGTCGTTCCGACTTCACAGGATCCTTCCACAACCGCAGTCAGCACCTTGCTTACATTGTCCTGCTCACTGATTTCCACACCGCCGAGAGCCTCTGACACTTCCTCTGTCGTAACAGCCGCCGGGTCATCCGTCCCGGGGAGAACGCCAAGATTAATCAGAGCCTGTCTTGTATATCTGCCTACCGGAACGCTGCCGCCTGCCAGGGCGATGCTCTCCGCGTCTCCCAGATTCTCAAGACCTGTTACTTTTGTGCCGCTGTCCTTCAGTGTAACTACAACAACCTGATTGTTTACTACATCCGCGCGGGTGCCTTCCACCATAAGGCCGTCCGCTTCCAGATCGTCTATCTGTTTCTGCGCGGCAGAGAAGAAAATATCGCACTCATATCCTTCCTGAATCTGGGTCAGAAGTGTTCCTGAGCTGTCGGCATTAAATGTTATTTTGACATTCGGATGGTCCTCATTATACTTTTCCGCCAGTTCCGTCATAACCGTATTCAGGCTGGCCGCAATAAATACCTGGATCTCTGTTTCCTCTTCTCCCGAACTCTCTCCCTGATTTCCGTTTTCACCGGAATCCTCTGTGCTGCTGCCGCATGCTGCTGTTGAAAATACCATAGCCGCCGCAAGCATTACCGCCAATACTCTTTTCTTCATAATCCTGTTTCTCTTTCTTCTTTTTTATTCCAAACTGCTTTACGCAGTTCCGGATCTTTCACTGCCGGGACCGGATAGTCCCCCGTCTGCCGGTTTCGGGTCCGTCTTCCTCTCCACCTGCTGTTGCTGTAATATGTATATTATATTCGATTGTTTTTTAAAAAACAATCGCTGGGATGATAAAAAGGCAGCATCTATTCTCTGCCTTTTTATCTGCCGGAAACACCGGCAGTTTTTCACTGCGTCTCACTCAAAAATCTCCCGGTACTTTTCCCGGGCAATCCGGGCAATCTCCTTTTCAAACCGTTCATACTGTTCCAGAAGTTTCCGTCCTCTTTCACTTACCCGGGCCGCGCCGCCGCCCTTTCCGCCCGGACTGCGGTCTACAATGGTATATCCTGTCTCCCGCTCCGCCGTGCGGATCAGGCTCCATCCCTTACTGTAGGACATTCCCGTCTTTTCACATGCCTCCCGGACAGACCCCAGCGCCTGTATCTGCTTCAACAGCGTCACGATGCCCGGCCCGAAAAAAGGCTCGTTTCTGACCAGCTGTACTTTTACCCGGGGATAGATCTGACGGATGTCTCTGCTGGACGCCATCTCCTCAAATGTATGGTCTGCGCCTGCCCTCAGCGCAACTCCCGCGTCATCCACCGGAAGCAGACAGACCGCTGCTCCCGAGGCGTCAACCGCGCCTTTGAGTCCTCTCTCTCCCCGGTATGCGCAGATCCCGGGCACCAGATCGGCATGAATAAGGATGGGATGGCCTTTCCGCCCCTCATACACCGGAATAACCACCGGACTTTCTGCCTCTGTCATCGCTTTCACAGTCTGTACGGAAAACAGCGGTACATCTGCAGGACAGAAAAAGATCCGCTCACAGCTTTTCCTGAAATAATCCAGACCTCTGACCGCATAATCCAGCATCTGTTCACCGGCATAATCCGAGCTTCGCAGAAATACAGCCCCCAGCTTTGACAGGCTTTTCTCAGTCTCTCTTGCCTTATATCCTGTTATAACAGCCACATCCTCCACCCCGGCCTGGCGAAACACCTGTATCATCCGTTTCACCATGTCCGGGCCGTCCGTATAGTCCGTTTTTTCGTATGCGGCAAAACCGCCGGGAACACCGGCCGCCGCAATAACCGCGCCGACTCTCACCGCCTACTTCACCGCCTTCTGTTTTTTCGAATAATAGGTATCCTTCATAGGCAGACTGGTCCGCAGCACGTGATCCATTGCATAATATGCTCCCTGCGCTGCCGGAGCTGTCGGGATGGTCGCGATCTCTCCGATTCCCTTGGCGCCATAGGCGAAGGGAAGCAGTTTTTCCTTCTCCACATAAATGGCATGAATATCCGGAATCTGGGGAGCACGCATTAGTCCCAGAGTTCCGTATTTTGCCTGAGGCACGCCGTCTTTCAGCGGAAAATCTTCTGTCAGCGCATAACCCAGCCCCATAAGCACCCCGCCTTCAATCTGTCCCTGTATGGCAATAGGGTTGACCACTTTGCCGGAATCGTGGGCCGCATAGACTTCTCTGACCCGCCCTTCATCATCCAGAACCACTACATGGGCGGCAAATCCGTATGCCACATGGCTCTTGGGATAAGGTACGTCAGCTCCCAGCTTATCCGTGGGGTCGAAAAACTCTGCAAAGAACTCCCTTCCTTCCAGTTTTTCCAGATCCCCGTCTGCTTCCTTCAGGGCAGCGTTCAGCTCTGCCGCCGCCATCCGCACCGCTTCTCCGGTAATCAGTGTCTGACGGGAACCGGATGTTGTTCCGGAATCCGGAGCCACTTCCGAATTGGAACCCATATTTTTAATATATGCTCTGCCAAGCCCTGTGGTCTCGGCCACCATCTGAACAAATACAGTTGCGCAGCCCTGTCCGATATCGGAAGCGGCGCTGTACAGTTCCACCTTTCCGTCATGGACGATCAGTTTCGCCCTTCCTTTATCCGGAAGGCCCACGCCCACGCCGGCATTTTTCATGGCACAGGCAATTCCCGCCCGTCCCGGATTGCTCTCATATGCGTCTTTTACCGCCAGGAGCGCTTCCTTTAAAGCAGTGGAACAGTCCGCGATCTGTCCGTTGGGAAGCACCTTCCCGGGTTCAATGGCATTGCGGTAGCGGATTTCCCACGGCGAGATGCCCACCTTCTCTGCCAGAAGATTGATGTTGGATTCCAGGGCGAACTCGCTCTGGCATACGCCGAATCCCCGGAACGCCCCGGCCGGCGGGTTATTTGTATAATATCCGTAGCCCCGGATATCTGTATTCTGATAACAGTAGGGCCCTACCGAATGGGTGCAGGCCCGCTCCAGAACCGGTCCGCACAGGGAAGCGTAAGCCCCTGTATCAAAATAAATCTCGCAGTCCATCCCTGTAAATATACCGTTTTCATCACAGCCCAGGGTAAATGTCCCTTCCATGGCGTGGCGCTTGGGATGGAAATTGATGGACTCCTGCCGGGAAAACACAACTTTTACCGGACGCTGTACTTTAATGGCCGCCAGCGCCGCGATATGCTGGGCAGATACGTCTTCTTTTCCTCCGAATCCGCCGCCCACCAGCTTGTTCTCCACTACAATCCGTTCCGGATCCCATCCCAGCATAATGGAAATCTCATGCCGGGTATCATAGACGCCCTGATCAGTGGAGTATACTTTTACTCCGTCCTTATACGGGAAGGCCACCGCGCACTCGGGCTCCAGAAACGCATGCTCGGTAAAGGGCGTGGTATATTTCTGCGTCACCACATATCTGGACTCTGCCAGCGCCTTTTTCGCGTCTCCTCTTGTCACGTGGCGGCTCTGGCACAGATTCCCGCCGAAATGAACTTTCGGCGCATCCTCAGCCATTGCTTCATGGACATTTGTTACCGGCTTCAATTCTTCATATTCGATTTTCACCAGCTTTTTGGCCTTTTCCAGTGTGTTTCTCGTCTCAGCCACCACCAGACAGATGGCGTCTCCCACACAGCGGGTAATGCTGCCTTTTGCAATCATCACGTCCCAGTCCTGCTGCAGATGTCCTACTTTATTATTCGGCACGTCCTCCGCCGTCAGCACTGCCAGCACGCCCGGCAGGGCAAGAGCCTTTTCATAATTAATATCCAGAACCCGGGCCCGTGGATAACGGGAGCGTACTGCCGATGCATACACCATGCCTTCCATCTCCACATCGTCCGGGTATTCGCCGTACCCCAGAACTTTCTCCCGCACATCCAGGCGGAACGCCTTTTTCCCGACGCCGTAGTCTTCTCCCTTTTCCAGATCCTCTTCAATAGAAGCGTCGCCCCGGAGTATGGCCGCGGCCAGCTGAATGCCTTCGATAATCTTCTTATAGCCGGTGCAGCGGCAGATATTTCCTTTCAGAGCCGTTTTGATCTCTTCTTCCGTAGGATCCGGCACCCGGTCAATCAGCGCCTTTCCTGCCATCACCATGCCCGGAATGCAGAATCCGCACTGGACAGATCCCCTGGAGCCGAAAGCATATACAAAAGCCTCCTTCTCCTCCTCGCTCAGCCCCTCTGTCGTCAGAATACTGCGTCCCACGGCAAGCTTCGTGGTCAGCACACAGGATTTCACTGCCTTCCCGTCCACCACAATCGTACAGGTCCCGCAGGCGCCCTCGCTGCATCCGTCTTTTACTGAATGCAGATGCAGATCGTCTCTCAGGTAGCGCAGCAGAGGCTTGTTCTCTTCCGTGCTGCATACAACGCCGTTTACCTTAAAGCAATACTTCTCTTTCATCGCCGCCTCCTGTCACTTTTTTTCCAGGGAACTGCCCGCCGCAAAAATACCGTCATAATCCCGGATCACTCCTCTGGGACATTTTACCGCGCACATACCGCAGGAAATACATTTCTCTTCATCAATTACCGCATGATTCTCCTCAAGCCGGATGGCATCTGCCGGACAGTTTTTCACACAGATTCCGCAGGCAATACATCCGGCCGCACATTCCTTTCTTGTCTCAGGACCGGAAGCTTTGCTGACACACGCCGGGTATATGTGATACTCCGGCCCGGTCAGGCGGATCAGATGACGGGGACAGGCCTTCACACACAGGCCGCAGCCCACGCATCTGCTTCTGTCCACCTCGGCTGTCCCGCTGCTGTTTATAAAAACGGCGTTCAGCCGGCATGCTTCCACACAGCTTCCCAGTCCCAGGCAGCCCCATCGGCACAGGGAAAGGTCTTCCGGAAGTTTCAGGGCTGCGTCTGCGCAGTCCCGGTACTGCATTCTGTCATCTTCTGCTTCCTTTCCGCCCTGTACGGCCAAGCCTGTACGGCACCCTCCGGCACACTGAACAACCGCTGTTTTTCTGTTACGCTTCTGAGCCATAATTCTCATCTCCTCGCCGCTCTTTTCTTCTTCCTGCCCCCGGCAGGTCTTCTCTCACGTCGATATCTCTTAACTCCTTCTCTCCGGCCTGGACAACACGGACTTTATCTCTGTATTTTTCCATGATCTGTTTCCCTCCCCGGTCTCCTTCAAGAGCTGTCAGTTCAAGGAAATATGCTCTGTCCCAGAGCACCGGATTGCCCCGGCTATCCCCGCGGCCCGCACAGACAATGCTCCCCGGATGAAGCGCTGCCGTATTAAAGATCTGCTGAATTGTAGCAGGATCAATCCAGGGCTGGTCACAGACTGAGAAAAGCACGCCTTTCAGGTCCGGATTGTCTTTCAGCGCCCTGTTCAGTCCTAATTTAAGGGAATGGGAAATGCCTCTTTCAGGTTCACGGTTTTCTACAGGAACAACCCCGTAATCCAAAGCCTCTTTTTCCATACAGCCCGGCGCCGCAACCAGATAGGAAGGAAATCCGCCGAAAATCTGCATCCTTCTCAGAGCCCTGACATAAAGAGGAATGCCGTCAATCTCTGTCTCCAGCTTATTGCCGCCGAACCGGGTTCCAAGTCCTGCCGCCAGCGTCACAAACGCATACCGGCCTGCCATTTTTTCGTAAAGGGACACTGCTTCCAGAACTGCTCCCCCTACTGCCCTGGCCTTATCGGATATGGTATGGCAGTAAGAGCTGTGGGCTCTGGCGTCTATATCACCGATTTTCAGCCCTTTCCGCACTTCCGTGCCTTCCTGCAGCAGCCCCCGGACAATTCCCGGCATCTGCGCATAGACCGGCACGCCTCCTGTCAACGCGGTAATCTGACCTTTTTCTACTTTGTCTCCGATCTGAACCTTCGGTTCTATAATCCCGTCTGCCGACGCCCGCAGCAGCCGTTCTGTCGTATACCCGCCCACGTCGCCGGGTACACCGGTGTTGGGAATGGCACTTCCCCGCCAGATCACCCGGCCAAGAAAATGTCCTCTCTTTGTCTCTACTACACAGCTGCAGTCCGCGCCGGCGGTGAATCCCGGCCCCACTCCGATTACCAGCGGAGCGTCCGATATCCGGGTTCCCAGATTCTTTTTCGCAAGAATGGCATCCACAATCACATCCGGGCGGAACCAGTTTCTGCAGGAGCCTTCCGGATCGACCATTACAGCAATGTCTCCCCGGGATAAAATCTCTTTTGCTTCTTTCTCTGTACCTGCAAACCGCGCCTCAGTCTCTTCCACCAGCGCGCTTCCTTCATACACAGCACGGGAAAATGCCACGGTACGTCTTACGGTCAGAGGCACCGGGATTTCTGTCATCAGAATCCGGTGGCCTGCCCGGAAAAGCCGGGCCGCGATTCCCGTGGCCAGATCGCCTGCCCCTTTTATCAGTATTTTCATATCCGTTCTTCCGGCCTCCTGAAAGATGTCACAATGACGCGGGTGACGCCCTGATGTTCCAGAAAGGCGCCGATATAAGCTGCCATTTCTTTTCTCTGCGGGTCATCCGCTTTATTTAAAACAACCGTGTACACTGCATGTGCCGGACAGCCTTTTCTGCCTGCTTCAGCAGAAGCGGCCAGCCTGCCGATATCTTCTGCAGCAACCGGTTCTGTTATTTTCTTATTCAGTAACTGTGCCGCCCGCTCCGGCCGGAAAGAGATTTCTCCGATGGGATGACCGACCGCATCCAGTCCGTAGACGGAAAGCACGTGTGTTGTTTCTGCGGGAATTACCGGTTCTTTATCTCCGGGACATTTCAACGGAAGCATTCTGGCTCCGTCCGCTTCGATCAGTACCGGCACACCCAGACTGTATATTTTTGAAAAAAAGGATTCCGGTACGCTTCCAAGCCTTCCTCCGGCTGCCGGAATCCCGATCCATGCCTGCCCCCACTGCTGCAGCCTCTCTTTCAGACCATCTTCCGACGGCTCTGTGAGAAACCAGGACAGGTCTTCCTTTAAAATATGAGTTGTTGTCGTGACAACCGCTCCCGGCCCCCGGTCCGCGTATTCCCGGGCCAGATGCCGGAGCAGGGTTGTCTTTCCCCCGGCTCCGGCCGCGGAGACTACCGGGTGTTTCCAACCGGCCAGCCCCGCAGCCGGAAGCAGGGAATCTGTTTCACATAATTTGTGGTCTCTGTAAATATATATCATGCTGCTTTTGTATCCTTATCTCAGCAGATAAGAATAATCACGGATTACGGTTTCCATAAGCTTTAACAGACCCTCGGGGATTCTTGTTTCCTCCCCTTTGGTCCATACATAAGTTTCTCCGAAGAAACGGACTTTACACTTCACAGATGCGGCATCCAGCACGGTAAAGCCCTGATTCCGGCTGTCTTCCATGTCTTTCTCATCTGCGAACAGTGTAAATTTATCAAGATACGGCGCGCTGTCATAGGGGCAGAAACTCCTGCAGTTGCCGCACTCATTGCACAGATAGTCCACATGGATAATCTGGTGCTTCTCCATGCCGGGCACCCGGATGGAAATATTGGCTCTGTTCGGACATACTTCCACGCAGTTCTCACAGATGCCGGAGCAGCCGAGACATCTTCCGCTCTCTTCACTTCCCTCTTTCCGGTCGGAAAGATTTCCTTTCCTGCTGTAGATTGTCTCCTCCTCTGTCTCCGGTTCAAAGTCTTTCACCAGCGCGTCCCCGATGATCGCCTGCGCGGCTTTGAGGCCGTCGCGGATGTCTTCCACAACCGTAGCCGGTCCGCCCAGACCGTCTCCTGCAAGATATACGCCCGGACGGCTGGTCTCACAGGTCTCTTCATTGACGATTGCCCGGCCTCTGTCGTTTACGTTGATGCCGCAGGCCTGGTAGAATGCCGTGGGCACCCGCTCTCCTACTGCCGCGATAACCGTATCCGCCGGAATCTCTTTTTCTTCGCCGGTTTCCACTACTCCTCTTCTTCCGGAAGCGTCATAATCGCCCAGCTTCATCACTTTGCAGAGAAGCCTGCCGTCCTCCAGATTCACAGGAGAAAGCAGTTCCATAAACTCCACGCCGTCATCCACTGCCATAACAAGTTCTTCCTCGTCCGCCGGCATATAGCGCTTCGTTCTTCTGTATACAAGATACACATGCTCCACGCCCTTTGTGCGCTTCGCCGCTCTTGCCGTGTCCATGGCCGTATTGCCTCCGCCGATTACAACCACGTTCTTTCCGATATCAAGATCCCCGTCTTTTGCTTTAAACTCTTCAAGGAACTGCAGCGCATTGACCGGTTCCCCTTTTTCCAGACGGAGCACGCCCGGTTCAGAAGCGCCCACAGCAAGGACAACTGCTGTGTATCCGGCATTTTTAAGCATATCCAGATCCGTGATCTCTGAGTTCAGATAAATATTCACGCCCATCTTTTCAAGCAGAGCGGCATCTTTATCTATAGAGCCGCCGGATATGCGGAACTCCGGAATTACATGGCGCACTACGCCGCCAAGAGAATCTGTCTTTTCAAACAGGGTCGTCTCCATGCCTGCCCGGCGCAGGAAATATGCCGCCGCCATTCCTGACGGACCGCCGCCGATTACAGCAGCTTTTCCGCTCTTTGTCACAGGCGGAGCCGCGATCTGATCCATCAGCGCGTCATAGCCTTTCTCCGCGGCAATCAGCTTCATGCCCCGGATATAGACGGATTCCTCATAGAAATTACGGGTACATTTATTCATACACGGATGCGCGCAGATCGTTCCCGTAATAAACGGAAGCGGGTTCTTCTCCGTAATAACCTGCATTGCTTCCCTGTACTTTTCTTCTTTTACAAGCTTAAGGTAAGCCGGAATATCCTGATGAATGGGACAGCCTTCCTTACACGGCGCCGCAAAACAATCCAGAAGGGGCACCTGTTTTTTCATCTTTCTGGAGGGCAGCGGCTTCACTGCCTTCACGTGATGGGGATTTGTCCTGGCATCGTCCGCCAGTTTCCGCACTGCCTCAGGATTCACACGGGTAAATACCGCATTTTCCTCTTCCAGAAGGGACGCCATCTGGGTCATTCTGTCATATCCGCCGGGTTTCAGGAGCGTAGTGGCAACGGTCACAGGCCAGATGCCCGCATCCACGATTTCCTTAATATTGTGATAATCCGCCCCACCGGAATAGGAGATGCGAAGCCTTCCGTCAAACTCTTCCGTCAGCTTCGCCGCCAGCGAAATCGACAGCGGATACAGGGATTTTCCTGACATGTACATCTCTTCGCTGGGTAGTTCATTCTGCTTCACATCCACAGGGAATGTATTGGTGATCTTTACGCCGAACTCCAGATTTCTGTCCTGACAGACTTTCATCAGTCTGGTCAGCATGGGCACTGCGTCTTCATACTGCAGATCATCTTTAAAATGAAAATCGCCGAAGGCAACATAGTCATATCCCATATCGTCCATGATCTCTCTTGCGAACTCATAGCCAAGCAGGGTCGGATTGCACTTGATAAACGTGTGGAATCCCTTCTCCGTAATCAGGTACATGGCGATTTTCTCAATCTCCTCCGGAGGGCATCCGTGAAGGGTTGAGATGGTCACGGAATTGCATATATCTCCGGAGATGCTCTCGATATCTTCTTTTGTCACTTTTTCGAACAGATCCGCGTGAGCCAGCAGATAATCTCTGCAGGATCTGAAAATATCAGAATCCTGGGCATGTTTCATTGTATTTAAGAAGGTATCAATTTTCTCCGACTGGATCCCTTTCAGATCGTATCCCACGCTGATATTGAACTGGAATCCGTCCATGCTGCCCAGGCCGAATTCTTTTGCCATTACCTTGCACAGGAACCAGGCTTTGATATACTCTTCCATTGCCTGGGGCACATAAAGTTCCGTGGACCACTCGCAGTTATAGCACTCGTCGTCCGCTTTGATACAGGGCTTGTTGACACAGGCGGAAAGCTCTGCCCCGTCCATAATCTGTACGGTCTTCAGCTCAAAGAAGCGGCTGCCTGTGTAGTACGCCGCGGCAATATTCTGTGCCAGCTGCGTATGGGGGCCGGCCGCCGGTCCCACCGGGGTCTCCAGCGTCCGCCGGAAAATCGTTCTGTTAAACCGGCTGTCCGCATAATAGGGATGGTGTTCGCCGAACACGGTTCCCTGCTTTTTCTGTTCTGTCAATGTCCAGTTTATCAGCTGTTCAAATGACATTGGTCTCATAATATCACTCATGATTCTCTCCTCCTGTTGTTCCGGTCCCGCCTTCCGGCCGGGCAGCCATTTCCCCGGGCTGTCCGGTCTTCTGTTTTATTTTCCGGCAGCCGGGCCGGTTCCGGATCTAAAGTCTTCCTGCCGGAGCCTTCTTACTGTGCGTCCGGCTTGTCTTTCGGCAGTATCAGGTTCAGGATTACTGCGAAGATCGTAGCCAGCACCACCGGTGAAGACGCGAATGTGTTGTTGATGATTGACTGGAAGCTTTCCAGGCTCATGCTCATATTCAGAGCGTTGTGGATACTTGCCGTCATCTGGTTCAGACAGCCGTCGCTTAAGGATACGCCCATGCCGATGGCAATGGAAAGTCCTGCAACTGTCGTATTTCTGTAAGTCAGTTTTTCTGTTACAAGCAGCTTGATGCCGGTCATTGCTATAGAAGCAAATACAGACGCGACCGCGCCGCCCAGCACGCACTGCGGGATGGTACGCAGAAGCGCGGAAAACTTCGGAATCAGTCCGGCGATAAGCAGGATAACCGCTGAAGCAGAAAATACTCTTCTGGCCACAACTCTTGTGGAGCCCACGATACCTACATTCTGGCTGTATGTCGCCGTGGGAGGACATCCGAACAGCGCGCCTACTATGTTGCTGACTCCGTATCCGATAATACCGCCGTTCAGCTCGTCATCTGTGGGAAGTCTGTCCATGCCGCCTGTGGTTGTGGCGGAGAAGTCTCCCATAGCCTGAATGGAATTTACAAGGAACAGGATCGCAAGGGGCAGAATCGCCGAAATATCAAACTTTATGCCGAAAGCCAGCGGCATCGGCACTTCAAACCAGCCTGCAGAGGAAAGAGCGGAAAAATCCACCATTCCGAAGCAGAGAGCCACTACGTAGCCGCAGAGCAGACCGATCAGGATTGACGCCAGTTTGAACAGTCCTTTACCATAATGATTCAGAAGGACTACAATTGCCAGTGTAATGAACGCAACCAGCCAGTTCTGCCAGGAGCCGAATACCAGCGCCTCTGTTTTCCCCTGCTGCTCTACGATCACTTCATAAGTATTGGAAGAGTTTCCTGCCATATAATTTACGGCTGTGCTGTAAAGAGAAAGACCGATTGCCAGAATAACCGTACCGATAACAAGCGGCGGGAATACTTTCCGGATCTGACGGATAAACAGTCCTACAAGGATCGCTACAACACCGCCGATAATCATGGCGCCGAAAATCGTATTTACATCCTTTGCCTGGGCAGCGATCGCTGTCATTGTGGGAACGTACGCGAAGCTGACTCCGATAATAACAGGAAGGCCGCTTCCCAGCTTGATTTTCTGCGCGTATAACTGCAGCAGTGTGGATAAAGCAGCAAACACAAGGGATACCTGGATCAGAAGCCCCATATCCACATTTCCCCCGGCATTGTTGGCGGCGTTTGCCACAAGAATTGCCGGCGTTACACATCCTACAACCGCAGCCAGTACATGCTGGGCCGCCAGAGGAAGAACCTGCCCGAATGACGGCTTCCCGTCCCATTTAAACAGTTCACTGTTGTCTTTTTTTACTTTTGTGTCACTCATTTTATCTTGTCCTCCATTCCTTCTGTGTCAGAAGCATCTGCTGTTTTCTATCGGCTGTTGATCCGGTCTGCCAGCTCTTTCGCGGCCTGTCTGCAGTCAGACATAACTTTTTCCGTGTCAATCCTGGTCAGGATTCTGTCTTTCATCAGAACCTGGCCGTTTGCCACGGTTGTTACTACGTCATGCCCGGTTACGCCGAATACAAGGTGACTGTTGATGTTGTTTTCGTTCAGCGGAGTGAGCGGATCATAATCCACAATAATCACGTCTCCCGCCGCGCCTTCTCTGAGCACGCCAAGTTCCCGGCTGAAATATCTGCCGGCAATCTTCGCGTTATTTTCAAAAAGCATCCGAGGCACTTCCGCCCATGCCGCGTTGGGATCGCACAGGTGATGCTTGTGCAGAACATTTGCCACTTTGTAGGATTCCATCATATCATGGGTATATCCGTCTGTGCCCAGCCCTGTGAGAATCCCCCGGTGCACCAGCTCCATCGTCGGCGGGCATCCGCAGGCATTGCCCATATTGGACTCCGGATTATGGACCACCATTGTATCCGTTTCTTTAATCAGATCCATTTCATGGGGATTGATATAGATACAGTGTCCCAGCAGCGTCTTCTCTCCCAGAATGCCGTGATCCATCAGCCGGTCAACAATCCGTTTTCCATAATGCTTCAGACAGTGATGCAGATCTTCGATCCCCTCTGCCACATGGATATGATACCCTGCTTCATCCGGTTTGTTTGCAGCGGCCAGTTCAAACGTTTCATCGGAAATCGTAAACTGCGCGTGCATTCCCATCATACCGGCAATCATTCCGGAATCGTCTTTTAACGCGTGGCGGATAAACTCAGCGTTCTCCATCACGGAGGCTTTCGCCTTATCCATCCCGTCTCTGTCCGAAATCTCATAGCAGAGGCAGGACCGCACCCCGGTTTCCTTTGCCGCCTTCTCAATCTCGAAAAGAGAACCGCCGATGGAACCAAAACTTGCGTGATGGTCAAAAATCGTGGTCACGCCGTTCCGGATACATTCAATATAAGTAGCCATAGCACTTAAATAGGTATCCTGCAGTGTGAGATTCCGGTCAATGGTCCACCACATCCCGTCCAGAATGTCCAGAAAGCCTTTCGGATCATAACCGTTGATGGAAAGTCCTCTCGCAAATGAACTGTAAATATGTTCATGTACATTAATAAAGGCCGGCATGATCAGACCGCCCCGGGCGTCAATAAACTCTGCGTCCGGATATGCGTTTCTGATGTCTTCCTCATTCCCTACTCTGCAGATTACGGATCCGTCAATCGCTACCGCGCCATTCTCAATCAGGGGACATAAGGCATCTCTTGTGATAACTTTTCCATTCCCTAAAACCAGCATGTTGTCTTCTCCTTTTTATTTATTTTCCACATACTGTTCTTAGCGCGCCCCTGCAAACCACTGTGCAATTCGCACACTAAGCCCTGTCACTTCTTATAGAATACCATCAATATTGTATAAATGCAACATGGATTCTAACTATTTTTTAGACGCCCTAAATTTTTTTTAGAGCCTTGCCGCTCTTCGTTCCTAAATATTTTTTAGATTACCTAAAAATTTTTTAGAAAAAGTATTGACTCCATATTTTTTTATGCTATGATGGACGTAGAAATACACAGCAGACACACACTTTCTTCTGCGGCATAGATTCTCAGAAAAGGCAGGTGAGACAATGGATCAGAAACTTGATTTTCTAAAGCAGCTTGCGCACGGACTGGCGGTTCAGTTCGGAAGTTCCTGCGAGGTTGTTATCCATGATCTGACGAAAAATGATCTGGACAAATCCATCGTATATATCGAAAACGGTCAGGTTTCCAACCGCCGTACAGGCGACGGACCCTCAGGCATTGTGCTGGAAACGCTCAGATCGGATCCCGGAAAGATCAAGGACAGACTCGCTTATCTTACAAGAACCGACGACGGCAGGATCTTAAAATCCAGCACACTCTATATCCGCAATGAGAACGGCAGAATCGCTTATATCTTTTCAATGAATTACGATATCACCGCCGTGCTTGCGGCGGAAAACAGCATCCAGAGCCTGATCCGTACAGAACCGGAAGAGAATCCGAAAACAGACCGTTCAGACGCGCCTCAGAAAATCACCCACAATGTTACCGAACTGCTGGATCTTCTTATCGAACAGGCAATTGCCAAAATAGGAAAGCCCGTGGCAATGATGAACAAGGATGACAAAGTCGCTGTCGTGCAGTACCTGAATAACGCCGGTGCATTTCTCATCACAAAATCCGGCGATAAAATTTCTTCCCTGCTGGGAATATCAAAATTTACATTATACAGCTATATGGACAAATAATCAAAAACAATATTATTATATTAAGGAGGTTTCTTCATGGAAGGAATAAAATGGGCTGTCAACAAAATGCCCAAAACCGATGACGCGCAGCTTAAGGTCATGGATCTGGAAAATGTCAGAAAAGCGAGAGCATTTCACGAAAGCTTTCCTCAGTACAGTGTAACCCCTCTTGCTGATCTTAAGAAAATGGCAGAATATCTTGGACTGAAGGAAGTTTATGTAAAGGACGAATCCTACCGCTTCGGCCTGAATGCCTTTAAAGTACTGGGCGGTTCCTTCGCAATGGCCCGCTACATAGCAAAACAGACCGGAAAAGACGTCTCCGAGCTGCCCTACAATGTGCTCACTTCAGAAGAACTCCGCAAAGAGTTCGGACAGGCTACTTTCTTCACGGCAACGGACGGCAATCACGGCCGGGGTGTCGCGTGGGCAGCAAATAAACTCGGACAGAAAGCTGTCGTGCTCATGCCGAAGGGAAGCACACAGACAAGACTGAACAATATCCTTGCCGAAGGCGCTCAGGCAACGATTGAAGAATATAACTATGACGAATGCGTCCGCATGGCAAACGCCATGGCAGAAAAAACGGAAAACGGCGTTATGGTGCAGGATACCGCATGGGACGGATATGAGGAAATCCCCTCCTGGATCATGCAGGGTTACGGAACAATGGCAATGGAAGCGGACGAACAGCTTCATGAAAACGGATGCGAGCGTCCCACTCATGTATTTATCCAGGCCGGAGTCGGCTCTCTTGCCGGAGCGGTTCAGGGATATTTCGCCAACCGTTATCCTGACAATCCGCCCAAGGTAGTCGTCGTAGAAGCGGACGCTGCTGCCTGCCTTTATAAAGGAGCCTGCGCCGCAGACGGAGATATCCGGATTGTGGACGGAGATATGGAAACGATCATGGCCGGCCTTGCCTGCGGCGAGCCGAATACCATTTCCTGGGATATCCTGAAAAATCATGTAGATACCTTTACTGCCGCTCCCGACTGGGTGGCCGCAAAAGGAATGCGCATGCTGGCCGCTCCCATCAAGGGCGATCATCCCGTAACTTCCGGCGAATCCGGAGCCGCGCCCTTCGGCGCGCTGGCCTGCATTATGACAATGGAAGAATACAGGCCGCTGAAAGAACATCTGGGACTGGACGAAACTTCAAGAGTTCTCCTCTTCTCCACAGAAGGAGACACGGATCCGGACCGCTACAAATCAATTGTCTGGGACGGAAATAACAGATAATCTGCTCATTTCCTTACCATAAAGCAACTTTTCAACTTTTTGGTCCTGGCTTTTCCGGCGCGGCACCCTCCGCCGCCCGGAAAGCCTGACAAGATCAGAGCGTTACCTTTTATCACTTTTTTATTTATCATTTTTTAAAGGAGAAAAAAATTATGGATTTCAACAAAATCAAAGAGGCCGCGCAGGGTTATCAGAAAGATATGACCGCATTTCTGCGGGCCATTGTAAAAAACCCGGGAGAGAGCTGCGACGAAAAAGCGCACATTGACACAATCGCTGCTGAGATGAAAAAGCTGAATTTTGATGAGGTTGTTATTGATCCTCAGGGAAATGTCATCGGCTACATGGGAACCGGCGAAAGAATTATCGCGTATGACGCACATATCGACACCGTAGGAATCGGAAATATTGACAACTGGACATTCGATCCCTATGAGGGCTACGAGAACGAGACAGAGATCGGCGGCCGCGGTGTGTCCGACCAGTGCGGCGGTCTTGTATCTGCTGTTTACGGCGCAAGAATCATGAAGGATCTGGATCTGATTCCGGAAGGCTGTAAGATTATGGTTGTAGGAACTGTTCAGGAAGAAGACTGCGACGGTCTCTGCTGGCAGTACATTATTAATGAAGATAAAATCCGTCCGGAATTTGTTGTCTCCACAGAGCCTACCGACGGAGGTATCTACCGGGGACAGCGCGGACGTATGGAAATCCGTATCGACGTAAAAGGCGTTTCCTGCCACGGTTCCGCACCGGAGCGCGGCGACAACGCGATCTACAAGATGGCCGACATTCTCCAGGATGTACGGGCTCTTAATGAAAATGACGACGCAGACGATACCGAAATCAAAGGCCTTGTAAAAATGCTCAATCCGAAATACAATCCGGACTGGGAAGAGGCACGGTTCCTGGGCAGGGGCACGGTTACCGTATCCCAGATCTTCTATACATCACCCAGCCGCTGCGCGGTTGCCGATTCCTGCGCGGTATCTCTTGACCGCCGCATGACCTTCGGCGAGACATGGGAGAGCTGCCTGGAAGAGATCCGCTCCCTTCCGAATGTAAAAAAATACGGCGACGACGTAGTCGTATCCATGTACAACTACGACCGTCCGTCCTACACAGGCTGTGTATATGAAATCGAGTGCTACTTCCCCACATGGGCAATTCCGAAGGATCACAAGGTAACAAAAGCCCTGGAGAAAGCCTATACTTCCCTCTACGGGGACAAGAGAATCGGCGCCGGGGAAACACTGGAGATGCGCCAGAGCCGTCCGCTGACAGACAAATGGACTTTCTCCACAAACGGCGTATCTATTATGGGAAGAAACGGAATCCCGTGCATCGGATTCGGACCGGGCGCCGAGGCACAGGCACACGCGCCGAATGAAAAAACATGGAAACAGGATCTTGTAACATGCGCGGCTGTATACGCGGCGCTGCCGGAAACTTACTGCGAATAAGACAATGAAATATGTGCATTAGCTGAGGTAGAGCGAAGCCTCGGAATGAAGGACACAAAAACGGATTTTCGTCCGCATATAACAAATTTTTTTATTTCAATATTCAAGGAGGATAAACAAAAATGAAAACTTTACAGGATTACATTGATAAGCTGAACAAGCTGAACTTCAAAGACATGTACAACGGAGACTTTTTCCTGACATGGGAGAAGACAGACGATGAGCTGGAGGCTGTCTTTACCGTTGCCGACGCGCTCCGCTACATGAGAGAGAACAACATTTCCACAAAGGTATTTGAAAGCGGTCTGGGCATTTCACTGTTCCGCGACAACTCCACCCGTACCCGCTTCTCTTTCGCGTCTGCCTGCAATCTGTTAGGTCTTGAGGTTCAGGATCTGGATGAAGGAAAATCCCAGGTGGCTCACGGCGAGACAGTCCGTGAGACAGCGAATATGATTTCCTTTATGGCTGACGTAATCGGAATCCGCGACGATATGTATATCGGAAAAGGAAACGCTTACATGCACGAAGTTGTTGACGCTGTGACACAGGGAAATAAAGACGGCATTCTTGAGCAGAAACCGACTCTTGTAAACCTGCAGTGTGATATTGACCACCCCACACAGGCAATGGCAGATATGCTTCACATCATCCACGAATTCGGCGGTGTGGAGAATCTGAAAGGCAAGAAGATCGCCATGTCATGGGCATACTCTCCGTCCTACGGCAAGCCCCTCTCCGTTCCCCAGGGTATCATCGGGCTGATGACACGTTTCGGCATGGATGTTGTGCTGGCTCATCCGGAAGGATATGAGGTATTCCCGGAAGTTGAGGCGGTCGCAGAAGAAAACGCGAAGAAATCCGGCGGTTCCTTCACAAAGACAAACAGCATGGCAGAGGCATTCAAGGACGCGGACATCGTATATCCGAAGAGCTGGGCACCTTTCGCGGCAATGGAGAAACGTACAGAGCTATACGGAAACGGCGACTTTGAGGGCATCAAGGAACTGGAAAAAGAGCTTCTGGCACAGAACGCGCAGCACAAAGACTGGGCATGCACAGAAGAACTGATGAAGACAACCAAAGACGGCAAAGCGCTCTATATGCACTGTCTGCCGGCGGACATCACAGGCGTAAGCTGCGAGGAAGGCGAGGTTGACGCAAGCGTATTTGACCGCTACAGAGATCCGCTGTACAAAGAAGCAAGCTACAAACCGTACATCATCGCGGCTATGATCTTCCTTGCGAAATTCGCTGATCCGGCAGACATCCTGAAAAAACTGGAAGAAAAAGGAACACCGAGAATTTTTGAATAATTGCATTTTATAAATATAAATCCGTTTTATCACACAATTACAGGAGGTATACAGACATGTTAAAATATGTAGACACAAAAAACGCACCTGCAGCAATCGGCCCCTACTCTCAGGGAATCATTCTCAACGGAATCGCTTTCTTCTCCGGACAGATTCCCCTTTCTCCGGAAACCGGAGAAGTTGTGGGCACCACAATTGAGGAGCAGACCGAGCAGGTTATGCAGAATGTGAAAGCCCTTCTGGAAAGCCAGGGCGCTTCCTTTACTGATGTTGTGAAAACAACGTGCTTCCTCGCGGATATGGGCGATTTTGCCGCATTTAATGAAATTTACGCAAAATATTTCACCGGAAAACCGGCCCGCTCCTGCGTTGCCGTAAAAGATCTTCCGAAGGGAGTTCTCTGTGAGGTAGAGACAATCGCCGCTGTAAAAGAGGACTGATACAGGAGGCCCGCTATGGAAAAGAAAAAACGTATTGTCATTGCTCTGGGCGGAAACGCCCTGGGCAATACCCTTCCGGAACAGATGAAGGCCGTAAAAATTACTTCCAGGGCTATTGTGGATCTGATTGAAGAAGGCTGTGAGGTGGTTGTGGCCCACGGCAACGGCCCCCAGGTAGGCATGGTCAATAACGCCATGATCGCCCTGACCCACGAAGATCCTCAGCAGCCCAACACGCCTCTTTCCGTCTGCGTGGCCATGAGCCAGGCATACATCGGGTATGACCTGCAGAACGCACTCCGGGAAGAACTGCTGAACCGGGGAATCGAAGATATCCCTGTAGCTACCATGATCACCCAGGTCCGCGTGGATCCGGATGATCCGGCTTTTCAGACTCCATCCAAACCTATCGGCCGTTTTCTTACAAAGGAACAGGCCGATCTGATGGCAGAAAAATATGATTATATTATGAAAGAGGATGCCGGACGGGGCTACCGGCGTGTTGTGGCTTCCCCGAAACCTCAGGAAATCATTGAAATCGGGACGATCCGCACAATGGTGAATTCCGGAGACCTGGTTATCGCCTGCGGAGGCGGCGGTATTCCCGTTACCCGCCAGGGCAATCACTTAAAAGGCGCCAGCGCCGTAATAGACAAAGATTTCGCAAGCTGCCTGCTGGCAAAAGAACTGGACGCAGATTTCCTGATTATTCTGACCGCTGTGGAAAAGGCGGCCATAAATTACGGGAAACCGGGCGAGAAATGGCTGGATGATATTACAGTCGACGAGGCGAAACAGTATATAGAAGAAGGACATTTCGCACCGGGAAGCATGCTGCCGAAAGTACAGGCAGCGGTAGAGTTTGCTGAATCCAAGCCGGGCAGACAGGCGCTGATTACGCTTCTGGAAAAAGCGAAAGACGGCATCCTGGGAAAAACCGGAACGAGAATTCATCTGTAAAACAATAATTGAAATGAATTCTGTAAACATATAACTCAGCAGCGCGCCGTATTTTCCGGCTGCTGCAGACAAAAAAGACAAAAACAAGACTCCTAAATAAGAGACCCCCGCAGTAAAGCGCTGCGGGGGTCTGTTGTGGAATGTACCACGATTATAGCAGGGGAATTTTTTGAATTGATATAGAAAAAAATGACAGGTTGCTTGAAATTTCAGCCCGTTTTTACAGTTCCGGCCTGACGCCCTTTACGTACTTTTCCCGTACTTCTCTTTCGTCTCCCAGCCAGATCAGTCTTTCCAGACGGCTTCTTATATCCGGAGGTTCCGGACTCTGCAGTCTGCTGTCATCCAGAACAACAGCGTCAAACTCATATCCCGGCTCAAAGCTTCCCACTTTTCCGAAGAATTCTCCGCCGCCCCGGGTCGCCATATAAAAGACCTCCTCTAAAGTCAGCGGTTTCTGCGTTTTATCCTGTATCCTCCATCTCATCTTTGAAGCCTGAAGAGCCTGTCTCATAGCTGCGAACATATTTAACGAAGAACCGGCAGCCACATCACTTCCCAGTCCCACGTGCATTCCCCGGTCCAGAAACGACCGGACCGGCGCGATTCCTGATGCCAGATTCATATTGGACTCCGGACAGTGGGCCAGAAATACGCCCTTTTCCCGCATCCGTTTTATCTCTTTCTCCGTGCTGTATACACAGTGCGCCATGATGGTTCTGCAGTCTCCGCCGAACAGACCGGACCGGTCATAGGCGTCGCCGTAAAACTCCGCCTCCGGACGCAGCTCTTTTACCCGGCCGATCTCTTCCGGATTTTCGGACAGATGGGACTGCACCGGGAGTCCATACGCGCGCTGCAGCTGTTTTAATCCATCCAGCAGCTCATTTGTACAGGACGGGATAAAACGGGGCGTCAGTATGGGGCGGGTATTTTTATAATTCCTCTCTGCTGCTTCCCTGATCCATTTCTCCGTCTCAGCTACAGACTGCTCTGTGTCCTCCCGCAGATAATCCGGACAGTTCCGGTCCATATTTACCTTTCCGACAAAAGTATCCAGACCGCTCTTTTCCAGCAGATCCATAAGCAGAAGCACCGTTTCCCTGTGTACGGTCGCGAAAATGCAGGCTCTCGTCACCGGACTTTTTTTCAGATCTTCCACAAATATCTGATATGCTTTCTGTGCATATTCCGGGTCTGCAAATTTCGCTTCTTCCGGAAACGGAGTCGTCTCCAGCCACTCCAGCAGCTCCCGGTCCATACCCGTGCCGCGGACGGCATACTGTGAGGCATGAACATGGAGATCCACAAGCCCCGGTATAATCAGACAATCCCCGTAATCCGTGATGGGATTGCCTCCAAGCCGGAAGGGAAGGGTCTGATAAACGCCTTTGACATATCCGTCCTGGCAGACAGCATAACCTCTTCTGCAGATTTCAAGTTCCTGCGGACTTTTGCTGTAAACGATATTTCCCTGCAGTATAAATATTGATTTTGACATAAATCCATCTCCCGACTTTCCGGCTATCTGCCGGTTCTCTCCAGCATAACCTCTGCGGTTCCTCCGCAGACCATGCCTGCATCCTCCGCTTCACCGGCTGTCATATCCACCTTGCAGACCTGAAATTCCGGCTGTCCTGCGCGTATCATGAGCAGAGCTTTCTGTATGATTTCACTTTCCATGCAGCCGCCTCCGATGGTTCCGATACAGGAGCCGTCCTCCCGGATCAGCATTTTCGTTCCCACGCCCCGGGGAGCGGAGCCTTTCTTCGACACGATTACAGCCAGCACTTTCTCTCTTCCGTCTTCCCGGGTCAGCTCCTGAAGCAGCTCTTCGGGATAGCCTTCCGTTCTTGTCCTTGTATTTTTCATCTGAATGATCTCTGCCATAACAGAAACCGCGATCTCCTCCGGCGTCTCCGCGTGAATCTTAAGTCCGATGGGCGTGTGTACCTGTTCCAGCGCCGTCCGGTCACAGCCTTTCTGCTCCAGCTGTTCCTTCACCAGAGCTGTTCTGCGCCTGCTGCCCATCATCCCCACATAAGCCCTGGGCTTATTCAGAATGGCTTCCAGACATTCCGTGTCGTAACGGTGTCCCCGGGTAACGATCACGAACCAGGAGTCCCCGTCCCCTTTGATCCGGGCAAGTCCTTCGGAAAAAGGCAGGCAGATCACTTCATCCGCCCCGGCCGTTCTGGCATTATCCGCAAATTTCGGCCGGTCTTCCAGCACAGTAACAGAAAATCCCAGCATCTTTCCGATCCGGATGATGGGCATGGACACATGGCCGGCGCCGCAGACAATCAGTTTCGGCGTATGGCCCGCCCTCTCCCGGAAAACCCGTTCTTTTTCTTTCCCGGCCTGTCCTGCCGGCACGGCCGGCCCGCCCTCTGCGGCATCCCCGGCATCCGCTTCTTCGCCGGCAAGTATCCGCTTCTCTCCTGCGTGTTCTCCGGTCAGAACCGTTTCCACCCAGATATCCTTCTCGGATTTTTTCAGTTCTCTGGCAAGTCTGGTATAAAAATCATCCATTTTTATTCCTCTTTCTCATTTTCCGAATCCGCAGTTCGGGAACGTGCACACATCACAGTTCAGGCACAGGCCGCCCTCTCCCAGCAGAGTAAAGTCTTCTGCCGTCAGTCTTTCTCCGGCCGCGATCCGGGGCAGTACAAGATCGAAAATCGTTCTTCTGGCATACATCACGCATCCCGGAAGTCCCACAACCGGCACTTCTCCCGCATAAGCCAGCATAAACATGGCTCCCGGGAGCACCGGAGCGCCATAGGTAATCACGGTGTCCGCCGCGTTTCGTATGGCAAGGGGCGTCCGGTCATCCGGATCTACGCTCATGCCGCCGGTACACACAACCATCTCCGCTCCTTTGTCCAGCCACTGGCGGATGGCTTCGGTAACTCTTTCCGAGTCATCTCCGGAGAGGACATTCCCCATAACCTCCATGCCGGCCTCTTCCAGTTTCTTTCCAACAACCGGTGTAAACTGGTCGTTGATTCTCCCGGAAAGGACCTCATTTCCGGTAGTCACAATCCCCACTTTCATTTTCCGGAAGGGCAGAAGGCGGAATATGGGCTCTTCTCCGCAGATTTCTTTTACCTGATTCATCTTCTCTTCTTCAATCACAAGAGGCACAACACGCATGCCAACAATCTTATCCCCTTTTTTCACGGGGAAATTCCCGTGCCGGGAAGCCAGAACCATCTGTCCCATGGCATTTACTTCATTCAGTTTGTCTCTGTCAATTTTTAACAGGCCGTCACATTCTGCCGTCAGTTCAATCTTCCCCTCTTTCGGTTCGGACGCCTTCATGTGCTCTCCCTGACAGACCTGACGCAGCACTTCCGCGGCGTCATTTTCGTGGAGCATTCCTTCCTGCTGTTCCCACACATACAGGTGTTCCTTTCCCACAGAGAGGAGCACCGGAATATCTTCTTCAGTCACTACATGACCTTTCCGGAATACGGCATCTTTTACCACTCCCGGAATAATCTGGGTAATATCATGGCAGAGTATGCTGCCCACAGCATCTTCGGTTTTAATCAGTTTCACGGCTTTCTCCTCTCTTTCGTATAAAATCGTTCTTTTTCCACATGGATTTGTTCCTCATCCGCGCGGCCGGAGCCTTTCTCTGTCAGAACCCGTCTGTCAGAGAAATATTCCCCAGATCTTTCATCCACACATCCACGCAGGCATCACTGGGCATTCTCCAGTCTCCTCTTGGCGAAAGCGCCACAGTTCCCACTTTCGGGCCGTCCGGCAGGCAGGATCTCTTAAACTGCTGAGAGAAAAATCTCCTGCAGAAAGTCTCCAGCCATTTCAGTATGGTCACATTATCATAGTCATCTTCAAATTCCCGCTCCGCCAGCCGGAATATCTTGCTTGGCTCATATCCGAAACGGAGCATATAATACAGGAAGAAATCATGAAGCTCGTACGGACCCACAAGATCTTCCGTTTTCTGGGCAATTTTGCCGTCTTTGGGCGGGAGCAGCTCCGGACTTACCGGCGTATCCAGCACATCATAGAGAACTTTCTGAAGTTCCCGGTCCTCTGTCTCATCTGCCGCATATTTTACAAGATGGCGCACCAGCGTCTTGGGCACCGAAGCATTTACACCGTACATGGACATATGGTCCCCGTTGTAGGTCGCCCAGCCCAGCGCCAGCTCGGACATATCGCCGGTACCGATCACCATGCCCCAGGTCCGGTTGGCAATATCCATCAGCACCTGTGTTCTCTCTCTTGCCTGAGAATTTTCATAAGTCACATCATGACATTCGGGATCCTGTCCGATGTCCCGGAAATGGATATTCACCGCTTCCCCGATGGGCACTTCCATCAGCGTCGCGCCCACTTTCCGGGCCATCTCGCAGGCATTCTGATAGGTCCGGTCTGTTGTCCCGAAGCAGGGCATGGTCACTGCGATAATATCTTTTTTATCTCTTCCCAGCATGTCAAACGCCCGGGCGGTCACAAGAAGCGCCAGAGTGGAATCCAGTCCGCCGGAAATTCCCACTACAGCTGTTTTTGACTTTGTATGAGCAAGCCGTTTTTTCAGTCCCGTAGCCTGAATCGTGAGAATTTCCTCACAGCGTTTTTCGCGGACGCGTTCATTTACCGGAACAAAAGGCATCTTCGGAAAATGTCTTGTCAGAGCCGTAAACTCATTTATTATATGGAAGGGAACCTTTATCAGGGAATGCTCTCCCGCTGTTTTGAATGTCGTGTTCCTGCGGCGCTCGCTTATAATTCTCTGGATATCCAGCTCGGAATATATGATGTCATTGTGATACCGGCGGGCCTGTTTTAAAATCGCCCCGTTTTCCGCGATTATATTATGTCCGCCGAACACCAGATCTGTCGTGGACTCTCCCTCGCCCGCGTTGGCATACACATATCCGGAAATCAGACGGGCGGACTGTCCGGAAATCAGCTCTCTGCGGTAGGTATCCTTTCCGATGGTCTCATCGCTGGCAGAGCAGTTCACGATTACAGTCGCTCCTTCTATCGCCGCCCGGATACTGGGCGGAACGGGAGACCACACATCTTCACAGATCTCCGCTGCCACAATGAGATTGTCCATCTCATCTGCTTCAAACAGAATCTGAGGTCCGAAAGGCACCTGCTCACCTCCGAAAGAAATATAACGCGCCGTTTCCGGACCCGGAGTGAACTGCCTCATTTCATAAAATTCTCCGTAATTCGGGAGAAAAGTCTTTGTCGTCAGCCCGATGACTTTTCCTTCGTTAAGGGCCGCGGCCACATTATAAAGTTTGCCGTCCACATCAAGAGGAACACCGACAAAAACAAGGATATCTTTCCCTGCCGTGTATTCCGCGATTTCAGACAGAGCCTCTTTTGCCTCTTTCAGAAGGATATCCTGGGTAAACAGATCCCCGCATGTATACCCGGTCACACACAGTTCCGGAAATACGAGAATCTTTGCGCAGTTATCCGAAGCTTCCTCTATCGCGCTGCATATCTGCTCTGTATTAAACTTCACGTCCGCCACCCGGATATCCGGTGTAGCTGCCGCCACTTTCACAAATCCATGCTTCATCTTTTTTCCCTGCCTCTCCGACTTTATCTGCTTTTTTTCAACAGTTCCTTCAGCTCATCCACGCTGTAATTATACGCTGTATTACAGAAGTGACATTTCACCTCAATATCTTTGCCCTCATCGATCAGAGACTGAATCTCTTTCTTTCCGATGCTGATTATCGCCTTTTCGATTCTCTGCTTGGAACAGTTGCAGGAAAATGCGGCCGGAAGCGTATCCGTAAATTCCACATCCAGGCCTTCCAGTACCTCCCGCAGCATTTCCTCCGGCGTATGCCCGTTGTCCAGCATGGCTGTAACAGGACGTATTTTTCCGATATTTTCTTCCAGCTTATCCAGCACCCTGTCTTCCACAAAGGGCATTACCTGTACGATAAATCCCCCTGCGCAGCGCACGGTATTGTCTCCCTCCATCAGGACTCCCAGTCCTACAGAAGAGGGAATCTGCTCTGATGTGGCAAAATAATAGGTCAGATCTTCCGCAATTTCTCCTGTCTGGAGAATAGTCTGCCCGGAGTAGGGTTCTTTCATGCCCATATCCCGGATTACAGTCAGCACGCCCTGGCCCAGAGCGCCTCCTACATCGAGTTTCCCGTTTTTCGACGGCAGCATGACGTCCGGATTATGCACATACCCTTTTACTCCTCCCCGGCTGTCCGCTGTTACGGTCAGACCGCCGATGGGACCGGAACAGCTGATCTGAAGCGTCAGGATGTCCTCCGGATTCTTCATCATGCTTCCCATCATAACCCCTCCCGTCATAAGGCGTCCCAGTGCGGCTGTCGCCACCGGACTGGTATTGTGTCTCTGTCTGGCCTCCTCGACAAGATTTGTTGTCACCGCCGCAAACGCACGGATCTGTGTATTTGCCGCAGCTGCTCTTACAATATAGTCTTCCATTTCTATTCTTTCTCCTTCCCTGATTCCTGCGCGATCACGCAGATTCTCTCGCTTTCATCCGATACCTCTCCTGACGTATCCATGTCATGGGCTGACCGGAAAATCAGGCCTGCTTCCCGCAGCAGTTCTTTTATCTCATCCAGCGTATACCCTCTCTGATAATGGGTTTCCGTGTACTTCCGGTACAGCTGTCCTTCTCCCGTTTCACCGCTTTCCGCGTTTTCCCTGATGAAAAGGGTCAGATCATACTCGTTGATCCTTTCCTCTTCATAATAATAATTATCCCAGATAAAACTGCAGTCTCCTCTGTCCTCCGCAATTGTACAGTCTCCCATAACTTCCCGGTATTTATAGTCCGTATTGAAATCAAAAAGAAATATGCCTCCCGGATCCAGATAATTATTGACCAGACGGAATACTTCTTTCAGATCCTCCGGCTCCGTCATATAGTTCACAGAGTCACATACGCTTACCACCGCTTTCACCGTGCCGTAAAGTTCAAACTCCCGCATATCCTGCATAAGATAAAGGATATCATGTCCGGACTTCAGCCGTTTATCCATGGCCAGCTCCAGCATGTCTTCTGAATCATCCACTCCGATCATATCATATCCGTATCCGGCCAGAATCTCCGTCATTGTGCCTGTCCCGCATCCCAGATCCAGAACAAGCCCCTCCGTCACGCCGTATCTGCCCAGCATGTCACGTATATATTTTCCCCATTTATTATAAGGAACATTGTCCATAAATGTGTCGTATACCGACGCAAAACTCGTATAAGCTTCCACTTGCGATTCCTCCCACAGACAAAAGTGTAACATATTTTGTTCTAAATAACACTAGGAACTTCGGATTTGTATGATTGAGAAGGGACGCCGGGAGAGACTGGTGTGGTGCCGGAGGACACACTTTCGTTCGGACCGCAGACGCAGCGGTACGTAAGAGCGCAAAAAACGCGCTCTAAGAACCGGCGCTACTTTACGGTCCTCCATCACCACACCAGTCTCCCCCGGCTGACTTCTCACACACAATTCCGAATTCCGACAGATAAAACGAAGGATCTGATGTCTGATGTTAAGGCCTGAGATGAATCTGCCCGAACGCAGTGAGTTTTCATCTCAGGCCTTGTTTTTAATCAGATTTCAGATCCTTTATTTTTCTCAGATTCCGAAGTGGAACAAGGATCCCGCATCCCGTATCTCCGTCCCGTTCTATCCAGGAAATTCTGAATTTTTTCCGGTATTTCTTAATTCAAGTTCATTTCGGCAAATCCGAATTTTTCCCTTCCCTTTATTACAGCAAAGTGCTATAATAGTCGGGACTGTGTTAAGAAGTCGTTAAAAACGTAGAAAGGAATGAACATTATGGACAACAAAAATGAGTTCAAACCGTATATCCCGGCAAATAAAATTGTTCCGGAATTTACGGTAACTTCTGTTCTCATTGGTATAATCCTTGCGGTTGTGTTCGGCGCTGCCAACGCATATCTGGGACTTCTGGTCGGCATGACGATCTCTGCCTCTATCCCGGCAGCCGTTATCTCGATGGGAATCATCCGCATCATTCTCCGCAGGGACTCTATCCTTGAGAACAATCTGGTACAGACCATCGGTTCTGCCGGTGAGTCTCTCGCGGCGGGAGCAATCTTCACGCTGCCTGCCCTGTTTCTGTGGGCCAAAGAGGGGAAAATGGATTACCCCAGCATCATAACAATTTTCTTAATCGCTCTGTTCGGCGGTATTCTGGGCGTATGCTTTATGGTGCCCCTCCGTCAGGCGCTGATCGTTGAAGAGCACGGAACACTTCCGTTCCCGGAAGGAACTGCCTGCGCGGAAGTACTTCTGGCAGGTGAAGAAGGCGGCAGCAAAGCCGGCTCTGTATTCTCAGGTCTGGGTATTGCCGCTGTGTATAAATTTATAGCGGACGGGCTGAAACTGTTCCCCAGTGAAATCGGATACGCGTTCAAAGGTTATGCCGGTTCCCAGATCGGTATCCAGGTACTGCCTTCCCTGGCAGGTGTCGGATTCATCTGCGGACCGAAGATCTCCAGCTACATGCTGGCCGGAGGCGCTCTGAGCTGGTTCGTCCTTATGCCGGCCATTGCTCTGTTCGGTGCCGATTTAACTAAGCCGATTCCACCTGCCACTCATACAATCGCGGCAATCCTGGCTGATCCCGAGCAGGGACCGGGCGGTCTGTGGACAAACTACATCAAGTATATCGGAGCCGGAGCGGTGGCGGCCGGCGGTGTAATCAGCCTGATCAAGACATTCCCGCTGATTATCCGCACCTTTAAGCAGGCTATGGCCAGCATGGGCAAAAAGCATGAGAATAAAAATGTTGTGCGTACACAGCAGGATCTTCCCATGTCCGTGCTGCTGATCCTGATCCTGGCTATCGTTATCCTGATCTGGCTGATTCCTACCTTCCCGGTTAGCCCCATCGGATCTCTGATCATCGTAATCTTCGGATTCTTCTTCGCGTCAGTATCCTCTCGAATGGTAGGTCTGATCGGATCCTCAAACAACCCGGTATCCGGTATGGCCATCGCAACTATCATTATTGCCACAGTGCTTCTGAAAGCTACAGGTACAGACGGTGTAACAGGTATGGTGGGAGCCATCGCAATCGGCGGTGTAATCTGTATCATTGCCGCAATTGCCGGAGATACTTCTCAGGACCTGAAAACCGGATTTATTGTAGGCGCAACACCGAAGAAACAGCAGATCGGCGAAATGATCGGCGTTGTTGTTTCCGCTGCTGCTATCGGCGGTGTTCTCTACCTGCTGAATGAAGCATGGGGATACGGCACAGACCAGATCCCGGCCGCTCAGGCAACTATGATGAAGATGCTCGTTGAAGGTATTATGGAAGCCAATCTTCCGTGGGCGCTGATCCTGATCGGCGTATGTATCGCTATTGTTATTGAGATCCTTAAGGTTCCGGTTATGCCTGTCGCGGTAGGTATGTATCTGCCCTTCAGCTTAAGCGCCGGCATTATGGCCGGCGGCGCTGTCCGCTGGATCGTAGAGCGCGTCAAAGGATCTGATGAAGAAAAGAAAGAGCGCGCAGACCGCGGCGTACTCTTTACCTCCGGACTGATCGCCGGAGAAGGTATCATGGGTATTGTACTGGCTGTTCTGGCTGTTGCCGGTGTGGATGGAAAAATTGTACTTCCATTCTCCCTCCCGCAGATCGGAAGCCTTATTATCTTTGTTGTACTTCTCTTCGGACTGTATAAACTGTGCATGAAGAAGAATAAATAGTTTCCCGCAGCGCCGGCGCGCGCGGAAAGGCTGCTGTGTTCCGCAGTTTTTCCGCCATCCCCGGCGCTGCGTTTTGGCATTGATGTAAAAAGGAGAAATCAGAAAATGAAAAAGAACAACCGGCAGAATTATCTGGATTATATTCCGGTAAAAAATCCGGATATTGAATCTCAAATAAATGAAGACGGAAAAGCGGTTCTCCTTATCGAATGGAACGGCTTTTACCACAGAATCGCCCAGCGGTTCTTCCACCGCCCCAGAGTCAGCGATATCACCCTGGATGAGACCGGTACATTTGTATGGACGGCAATTGACGGAGAAAAAGACGTACACCAGCTTTCCAAAGAAATGGAGGCGCATTTTCCGAAAATGGAAAAATCTCTGTCCCGTCTGATCAAATTTCTTGAGATCATGCACGATAACCATATGATCCACTGGAAGGGGGAGAAACAGAAATAATGCTGAAATATATTCCCTATGTTCTCCTTTTTGCACTTGCCACCATGATCATCTATGCCTGGGGGCTGTGGCGTTCGGTCCGCCAGAATCAGGATCTGTCCAATCTGCTGGCGTCAAAAGGCGTGGCAAAAGTCAGAAAAGCGCTCCGCAAAAATAAGGCGCTGACCTTAAAAGAGCTGGAGCCGTTTGTAAAGAACCTGACCGCGAAGCAGCCTTTCAGCCGGCAGCAGCTTGCCGTAACAGACCCGGAAGAATTTCTGGAGTCCATACTGTCCTATATGATACGGCAGAAAATGATTATTGAAAACAAAGAGGAAAACCGTACGGTGTACCGGCTGAAATAGCAGGGAACAGCGGCTTTTATCTTAAAAATACAAAAAGAGACAATCCCGGAATCCAGCCTTTTTAAAGCCCTGGAATTCCTGTGGAACTGTCTCTTTTCTTTTTTCACATTCATTGCAGCGGCATATCTGCCTCTGATCTGTCCCATCCGTTTCTGATGACATCTTATCTCCGGGTTTATACGGTTAAGTACGGATCTTTCCTCTATCTGACCGTAGCCCGGCCTGGGTTTCTACGGTCAGATATCAGCTTTTCTCTATCTGAACCGTACCCCGGCCCGGATTTCTGCGGTCAGATATCAGCTTTTCTCTATCTGAACCGTACCCTGGCCCGGGTTTCTACGGTCAGATATCAACTTTCCTCCATCTGAACCGTATCTTTGCCTGGATTTCTACGGTTAAATATAGTTTATTCCCTGTTTTAACCGTATTTCCTTCCTGATTTTTAAAATAGAACTGTATTACGTAAAAATATACAGCTGAGATCGGACAGACGCCTCAGGCTTCCGCCCCGGCGAATCTGACATCCCAGAGCAGCTGATAGCCCGGAGTATCTGATGACCCGGAATACCTGATTATTATTCCGCCAGCCGTCTCAGCACGTCTTTCAGGAACTGGTAAAACCGCTCAAAGGAATCCAGCGGCAGCCTCTCATCCGGTGTATGCACGTCTTTCAGAGTCGGACCTACAGCAATGGCGTCCAGTCCCGGCAGCGCATCGGAAAACAGCCCGCACTCCAGGCCCGCATGGATAGCCTCAACCTTCAGCTCTGTTCCAAACAGATCTCTGTAGCTGTCCTGAAGCACCTTGCGGACCGGAGATTCCTCTTTGTAACTCCAGCCAGGATACTCGCCGCTGAAGGAAGTCTCAAATCCGAACACTTCTCCGTACAGGCACAGCCTTTCTTTCATCTCTTCCTGAAGGGAACCAACAGAAGACCTGGGAGAGAATACAAGTACTGCTTTATCCTCCTCTGTCCGTACTACACCCATATTCATGGATGTCACTACAAATCCGTCCATCTTAAGGTTTCTTTTCTGAACTCCGTTAGGCGCCAGATATAAAGCTCTGACGATCGCTTTCCCATCCTCTTCAGAAAGGGCATCAGCCGATACGCCTTCTTCTACAGATGTCTCGCAGGAGAAATCCGGCTCATCTGAAGAAAGCTCCGCCGCAAATGTTTCGGCAAGACTGCAGGAGAGCTCTTCTGCCTTTTTTGCCTCGGAAGCTTCTGTGTAGAGCAGCGAAGCAACGCACTCTCTCGGAATTGCATTGTCCTTGCTTCCGCCTGCCACATTGATCAGTTTTCCGTCTGTTTCTTTCAGCAGACTGTGGAGCATCCTGCCCATCAGAATATTGGCGTTCTGGCGCTCTTTGTTGATATCCATTCCGGAATGTCCGCCCAGAAGTCCGGAAATCTCGATCTGAACCACGGTTCCCTCTGCCTTCTCACGTTTTACCGGGCGCACACACTCTACCCGCAGGCCGCCGGCGCAGCTTACTGTCGCGATTCCTTCGTCCTCGGAATCCATATTAATCATGGTTCTGGCGCTGATCAGCGATTTATCCAGAGATTTGGCACCATTTAATCCCACTTCTTCCTCTGTAGTAAATACACACTCCACCGGCGGATGTTTGATATCTTCATCATCAAGTACCATGAGCATCAGAGCTACTGCCACACCGTTGTCCGCTCCCAGCGTAGTTCCGTTGGCGGTAAGAACTCCGTCCTTTACAACCAGGTCGATTCCGTCTTTTTCAAAGTCGTGCTCTACTCCCGCGATCTTTTCGCATACCATATCAAGGTGGCCCTGAAGCATAACTGCAGGCTTATCTTCCGCTCCTTCGCTTCCGCCTTTTTTTATAATTACATTATAAGCCTCATCCTGATGAACCCACAGGCCTCTGTTTTCTGCAAATTTTACCAGATAGTCGCTGATTCCCTTTTCATTTCCCGAGCCTCTGGGAATCGCGCTGATCTCCTCAAAAAAGTGAAATAATTTCTCCGGCTTGTAGCCTGTAATCTTATATTCCATTTCTCTTCCTCTTTTCTATCTGCATTTTTCTCTATTCTGCCCGGAAACAGTCCGGAACATGCCGGCAGATCCGGCAGATACAGCATTTATAATTATAACAGATTTTTCTGCATATTTCACCCTTTGCTTTTCCCGGTTGTTTTTTCCGGTACCCGGACTGTATTCCAGATGACTCTGTTCCTGACGCTGTCTCTGTCACGCTATCACTTTCCGCACTGAAATTCTTTATATTTTTCTTTATATTTTCCTTGACACTTCCCGGTACAGAGGCTAAAATAGACACGAAAAATCGGATATTTTCGGTAGGTGAGGTTACCACAGGGATTGGGACGTTCCCGAAGACTGCTGCCGCAAGATTGTGGAGACACAATGCGCTGGTCAGCAGGAAGCGTCGTGAAGGCGCATCCTAACGCAGTTGATATGCCCTGTGATACTAAAGCTTGGACGATACAGCCCAGAAAAGCAGCAATTTCTGCTCGGTTCCGTCATTGTCCAGGCAATGGCGGTTTTCTTTTGCCCGGATACAGGTAATCTGAAGCCCCGTTTTCTTTGAAAAACAGAGCCTGAACCTTACAATACCGGAAATATTGATAGGTAAACCGAGGATAAAAAGTCCAGCTAAGAAATGTCAAGAGGTGATATGAAAAAATTAAATTTATTACAGTAGAGCGAAAAAGGGTAACCTTAACAGACCATTCCCCAATATAGGACTGGTCAGAAACTAAATATTCAGAATAC
>DXIU01000091.1 GCA_019112765.1 Candidatus Mediterraneibacter norwichensis
TCGGTGGGGAAGTCAGAGCCGATTTTCTCTTTGTATTCCGCTTTGAACTGGTTGGCGAGCTCTTTCAGGTCTTCCGCGGTCAGCTCCACGTCCTGGGTCACGCCTTTTTCTTCTTTCATCTTGTCGATGAGTTCTTCGAAGTATTTCTTTCCAACTTCCATTACTACGTCAGAATACATCTGAATGAATCTTCTGTAGCAGTCCCATGCCCAGCGCGGATTGCCTGACGCTTCTGCCAGAGCCTCAACAACTTCCTCGTTCAGACCAAGGTTCAGGATTGTGTCCATCATACCCGGCATGGAAGCTCTTGCACCGGAACGTACGGAAACGAGAAGCGGATTCTCTTTGTCTCCGAACTTCTTTCCTGTAATCTCCTCGAGTTTTGTCATAGCCTCCATGATCTGCGCCATGATCTCGCCGTTGATCTGTCTTCCATCCTCATAGTACTGAGTACAAGCCTCTGTTGTAACTGTGAATCCCTGCGGAACCGGGAGTCCAAGGCCTGTCATCTCTGCAAGGTTGGCACCTTTTCCACCAAGAAGGTTTCTCATTGTTGCGTTACCTTCGGTGAACATATAAACCCATTTTGTTGCCATGTTCCAATGACCTCCTAAAAAAATTTGCAAATATTTATGCAATAATTCGCATATAATATTTTAATGGTTTTGCGGCTATGCGTCAAGCGTTATATAGGGAAAGATACGCAATCTTTGCGCCTTTTATCCTGCAGTTCCTTAGAACTTTTCCTGATTTCTTACGAAATATCTATACTTCTGCGGTAATCCGACGGGGAAACCGGTGAATCTTACATGTTACATCTTCAGAAATGCCCGGTATCCTTTTACTGCCTCATAAACATCCGCCTTGCTGGATACTTCATAAGGAGCATGCATGTTCAGCACCGCCACACCGCTGTCAATTACTTCCATTCCGTAATTTGCCATAATGTAGGCGATAGTTCCGCCGCCACCAAGATCCACGCGGCCAAGTTCCGCGAACTGGTATGCCACATCCGCGTCATCCATCGCCTTTCGAAGAGCTGCGATATACTCTGCATTGGCGTCATTGGAGCCGGATTTCCCCCGGCTTCCTGTAAATTTGTTAAATGTGATTCCATTTGAGAAAAATGCAGAGCTGCGTTTTTCAAATGCTTCCGCATACATGGGATCATAGGCCGCGCTTACATCGGAAGAAAGCATTCTGGAACCGGCCAGTGCCCGGCGGACTTTGAGCTCTGATTCTCCTTCCGTCAGCGCAATCAGCTCCGCAACCGTATTTTCAAAGAATTTCGAGTGCATTCCGGTAGCGCCCACGCTGCCGATCTCTTCTTTATCCACCAGCAGGCAGCAGCCTGTCTTCTTTGCTTCTGTCACATCCAGCATTGCAAAAAGTGAGGTGAACGCGCACACTCTGTCATCCTGACCATAAGAGAGGATCATGCTTCTGTCCAGACCGCAGTCTCTTGCTTTTCCCGCAGGCACAATCTCCAGTTCAGCGGAGGTAAAGTCTTCCTCGTCCATATTGTATTTTTCTTTCAGAAGCCGCAGCACGTTTGCTTTGATCTGGCCGCTCTTTTCTTCCGGGCGCTCCTTTTCTTCTGCCTTCTCTGTGCTCTGAAGCTCCTCCAGCACTTTTTCCGCCGGACGGTTTCCGATCAGAATATCCAGTTTTTCTCCATCGATTACTTTAGAAGCTTTTTTCTCCATCTGCTCCTGCGCCAGATGGACGAGAAGATCTGTGATTACAAATACCGGATCGCCCTCTTCTTCTCCGATACTTACTTTTGTGACAGTGCCGTCTTTCTTCACAACAACACCGTGAAGAGCAAGAGGCTGCGCCACCCACTGATATTTCTTTATGCCGCCGTAATAATGCGTGTCAAGATAAGCCAGACCTTCATTTTCATAGAGCGGGTTCTGCTTTACGTCAATCCTCGGTGAATCGATGTGCGCGCCGAGAATATTCATTCCCGAGGAAACCGGTTCTTCACCGATCCGGAAAAGCGCCAGCATCTTGGACATGCATACGGCATAAACTCTGTCTCCCGTTTTCAGCGTCTCACCCTTTGCCATTACATCTTTCAGATCCCGGTATCCCGCTTCCTGTGCCATGCGGATACTGAGTTCCACACATTCCCGTTCTGTCTTGCCCTCATTCAGACAGGATTTGTATCTGGTACTGATATTATCGAGTTCCGCTATCTGTTCCGGAGTATATGCGCTCCATATATTTTTTCTTTCCATATAAAAATCACCTTTCTTTCTGCCTTTGCCGGCCGTTTTCAATTATACATCTTTTCACATTATGTTACAATAATCCGCTATCTGCTTTTCACGTTTCCCGGCCTGTCCGGATGAGATTCACAGATCTGCCGGCAGTCAGTAACTATTATCCTGCTTTTTCGTTTTCGTATACTCTGCAGCCTGTAAAATTGTACCATCTGACATAAAATCCAAAATTTCTTTTGTCTTTCCGGAATTATATGCTATACTTGACACGGTATAAACGCCCCGTTTTACATTTTCTGACGTTTCATTCTGTCAGCAGGGGCAGTTGTGTTTTTATAGTAAAGGGGAAATAATATACAATGAGAACAAAAAAAATCTGTGTCCTGTCAACAGCTGTTCTTCTGGGTCTCGGCATGCCCTCTGCTGTGGCACTGGCGGAAGAGCCGGAGAATCAGACAGAAGAAAGCGGGATTCCGCCGTTGATTCCTGTCAGCGAAATCACACTTTCCCGGAACACGCTTTCCATCTCCGCGCTGAATACGGTATATAAACTGAACGTGTACGTAAACGAAAACGTGTCCGTACAGGAACTGATCTGGGAATCTGACCATCCTGAAATCGTTTCCGTGGACTCCTCAGGCAGCTTAATCGCCCATCAGGAAGGAACCGCTGTCATAACCGTATCAGCCGAAGACGGACCGGGAGCATACGCAGAGCTGACTGTTACGGTTGAGAATCTGTTAAACGGGCTGCACCTGGATCCGTCCGGAGAGACGGCCGATACCTATTATTATCAGGACGGCGTTGTACAGGATATTACAGATGTAAAAAAGATCGGCGGAATCTGGTATAACCTTGTAAACGGAAAAGTAGAAGGCAATACTGTTGCCAGAAACAGAAACGGCTGGTGGTATATCGACGCAGACGGGAAGGTGGATTTTGATTATACAGGTTTCGCGGAAAACAAAAATGGCTGGTGGTACTGCAAAGGCGGCAAAGTCCAGACCGGGCTCAATGACGTGATCAGAGGCTCTGTAAACGGCGAGAACGCATGGTGGCATGTCGTTAAGGGCAAGGTGACTTTTGATGATACCGTGGCCCGGAATAGAAACGGCTGGTGGCGGATTGAAAACGGCAAAGTAAATTTCAGCTGCAACAGTGTGGAAAAGAATTCCAATGGCTGGTGGTATATCCGGGACGGAAAAGTTAATTTCTCTTATACTGGTTTCGCGGAAAACAAAAGCGGCTGGTGGTACTGCAGAGACGGCAAAGTCCAGACCGGGCTCAATGATGTGATCAGGGGTTCTGTAAACGGCGAGAACGCATGGTGGCATGTCGTTAAGGGCAAGGTGACTTTTGATGATACCGTGGCCCGGAATAGAAACGGCTGGTGGCGGATCGAAGACGGCAAAGTAAATTTCAGCTGCAACAGTGTGGAAAAAAATTCCAACGGCTGGTGGTATATCCGGGACGGGAAAGTCGACTTCAGCTATACAGGAGTGGCCAAAAACAAAAACGGCTGGTGGAGAATCGAGGACGGCAAGGTAAACTTCGGCTATACCGGTATCGCGATGAATTCCAACGGAGCCTGGTATATTGTGGATGGCAAGGTGAACTTTGATTACACCGGCACGGTCACATGGAAGGGCCTGCAGTACAAAGTAGTTGAGGGAAAAGTTCCGGGCTATATTGATTTTATCAGAAAGTACAACGGGACAAGATATGTCTGGGGCGGAACTACGCCGGCGGGCTGGGACTGCAGCGGATTCACCCAGTGGGCGCTGAAATCTATGGGCGTCTCCATCCCCCGCCTGGCAGAACAGCAGGCAGCCGCCGGAAAAGCGGTAAACGTACGGAATCGTTCCCAGTGGAAGCCGGGAGATATTCTTGTCTACAGCTCCGGCGGCGCCCCGAACCATGTCGCGCTGTATCTGGGAAACAACCAGTTAATGCACGCGCTGAACAGCAAATATGATACCCTCATACAGGATGTAGATTATTACGAAACATGGGACAGCAAAACTACACTGACAGGCGTAAGAAGATATTTTTAGATGTTTCTTTACATAAAGAAGCCGCGGTAAGTAAAACTTGCCGCGGCTCTTTCCTGATTACCACTCGAATTTTTTCTCAAAATATGCTTTCAGGTCTTCGATTTTAACTCTTTCCTGTTCCATTGTGTCACGGTCGCGGACTGTTACTGCCCCGTCTTCCTCAGATTCGAAATCATATGTCACGCAGAACGGTGTTCCGATTTCATCCTGCCGGCGGTAGCGTTTTCCGATATTTCCGCGGTCATCATACTCACAGTTATAATATTTGCAGAGCTCTGTATAGATCTTCTCAGCCCCTTCATTCAGCTTTTTGGAAAGCGGCAGCACACCGATTTTTACCGGTGCAAGCGCCGGATGGAAGTGAAGGACTGTACGCATATCCGGTTTTTCTTCTGTTCCGATATTTTCCTCGTCGTAAGCGCTGCAGAGGAATGCCAGCACCATACGGTCCGCGCCGAGAGACGGCTCGATTACGTAAGGAATGTATTTCTCCTTTGTCTCGTCGTCAAAGTATGTCAGATCCTGTCCGGATACGTTCTGATGCTGTGTCAGATCATAATCTGTACGGTCCGCGATGCCCCACAGCTCGCCCCAGCCGAACGGGAAGAGAAATTCCACGTCTGTGGTAGCCTTGCTGTAGAAGGAAAGCTCCTCTTTGTCATGGTCGCGGTAACGTACTTCATCGTCTTTCAGTCCGAGAGAAGACAGCCAGTTCAAACAGAAGCTCTTCCAGTAGTCGAACCACTCAAGGTCTGTGTCCGGCTTGCAGAAGAACTCAAGCTCCATCTGCTCAAACTCTCTTGTACGGAACGTAAAGTTCCCCGGTGTGATCTCGTTGCGGAAGGATTTTCCGATCTGAGCGATACCGAACGGAAGCTTCTTTCTGGATGTACGCTGTACGTTCTTGAAGTTTACGAAGATTCCCTGCGCGGTCTCCGGACGGAGATACAC
>DXIU01000092.1 GCA_019112765.1 Candidatus Mediterraneibacter norwichensis
CTGATCCGATCAGGGAGAAAGTCAGTTTCTGCTATTATCGGCTGGCAAAAGGTATCTCCGGCATACTCTCGTATGCGAAAGAGGGCATCCGGCTCTGGTACCGGACAAAGCGTCCGGCGTACCGTCAACTATGCCTTAAGCTGAACGCTTGAACAGATAAAAGAATATGTCTCCCCAAGCCCGGTTCCGGCGGGGCTTATAAAAGTGCCTCTATTCTCGGTACTGCCATTCCAGAACTCTCAAAAAAACGGCAGATTGGTACTTGGAGAGGACATATCTATCTTTTCAATGCAGTTTGCGGAAACTCAAGAAAGAAGGAAGCAAGTTCTGCTGTCTTTGAAAGTACAGAGACGCTTTTATATTATATTGGTGAACAAAAAAGGATATTTCAGCCATATGGGCCTTTATTCCGGGAACTTGCCTGCTGCAGCGGGGAGATCAGAAAAGAAGAATATATGGGATATGGGGCTAAGGAAGATGCAAAGTATAAAGCAGACGGAATTATACGTCTGCTGGTTATTCTTGCTGCTGTGGGAGGCGGCTGTATTATTTTTGATAATCTTGTATTGAATCCTGTTCTCTTGTTCCGTTCGGGAACTGCGTTTACTGCTTTTTATGCTGTTCAATATGGAAGCAGGATCGCTGGCGCTTTGTTACTGTTTATCCCGCTGCTTTTATATATGAAAGTCAGCTTTATCAGAATCAATGGAATAATCTGGAGAAAGAAGCAGGCGATTTTGAAAAACGAATCAGAGGAACGCTGAGAAATTATGCCTTGCTTCAGCTGGTAAGTCCGTCCGAGGTAAATATACATGTCCGCTGACGGCGCTGCAGTAAAAAGGAAAATTCTGCAGAGGTACTGCCGGAAAACAGAAGATAAATATGGTGCCGGAGTTTATAGTTTTGAATAGGAGATGAAGGCTGTGAATATTGATACGGTAATGGATGTGCCGGCTTTATGTGCGGTCATCAAAGAGAAATATGATTTGTTTTCGACAAGAAAGGTTTTATATGATCGCTGGTATCAGTGCTTTTTGGAAAATTTCTATTATTCGAAAGAAAAAGGAAGTGGAAGGCAGAGAGAAAAGAGCGCTTGCAGAGGCTGGCTTTGCAATGTATATTTTGTCCCGGCCTGTGGATATAGATGTATATATGCACTAAAATAATTATTTTAAATATCCGCTGTAAGACAGATATTTTATACTGACACAAATATCTGAAAGATTCAAAAAAGCAGGATTCTGCGGGAAATCAGTGATTTTCTGCGGACTCTTGCTTTTTCTCTGTCACTACAATATAATAAAGCGGAACCGGAGCAATCCCGCCGAAACGTGTTCCGGCGTTTCCATGCGGGATGTTCACACAATATCGGAAACGGTTCGAAAGAACAAAGAAAGGGGGAAAACATATGCTGACAGGAAAGACAGTCCTTCTGGGAGTATCGGGAAGTATAGCTGCCTATAAAACAGCATCCCTTGCCAGCGCGCTGAAAAAGCTCCATGCAGACGTTCATGTCCTGATGACAAAGAATGCGGTTAATTTTATCAATCCCATTACTTTTGAGACCCTGACGGGGAACAAGTGTCTGGTTGATACTTTTGACCGGAACTTTGAGTACAGTGTGGAGCATGTTTCGCTGGCCAAGCAGGCGGATGTGGTGATGGTGGTGCCGGCCAGCGCCAATGTAATCGGGAAGATTGCCCATGGTATTGCAGATGACATGCTGACAACTACAATTATGGCATGCAGATGCAAAAAGATCATTGCCCCGGCAATGAACACGAATATGTTCCGGAATCCTATTGTACAGGACAACCTGAAGATTCTGGAAAAGTACGGATATGAAGTGATCAGCCCGGCCTGCGGTTATCTGGCCTGCGGAGATACCGGGGAAGGGAAGATGCCGGAGCCGGAGCTGCTGCTGGAGTATATTTTACGGGAAATTGCCAGAGAAAAGGACATGCAGGGAATGAATGTGCTTGTCACAGCGGGACCGACTCAGGAGAGTATTGATCCGGTGCGGTATATCACCAATCACTCTACAGGGAAAATGGGTTACGCCGCTGCCAGAGTGTGCATGCAGAGAGGCGCCCGGGTCACCCTGGTAAGCGGCCCGGTAAATCTTCAGCCGCCGCAGTTTGTCACCGTAGTTCCGGTGAAGACTGCCAGAGAAATGTTTGAGGCCGTAACGGAGAGAAGCGCGGAGCAGGATATTATTATCAAGGCTGCCGCTGTGGCGGATTACAGGCCCGGACATGTCAGCTCTGAAAAGGTGAAAAAACAGGACGGGGATCTCTCCATAGAACTGGAACGCACAGATGATATTCTTGCATATCTGGGCGCGAATAAAGGGCAGGATCAGTTCCTGTGCGGTTTTTCCATGGAAACGGAAAATATGCTTGAGAATTCCCGCAGAAAGCTTCAGAAGAAAAATCTGGATATGATTGTGGCAAATAATGTAAAGGTGGAAGGCGCCGGCTTCGGCGTGGACACCAATGTAGTGACCATAATTACCGGGGAAGAAGAAATATCTCTGGGAATGCTGTCCAAGGAAGAGACGGCGGCAAGGATACTGGATCAGATTCTGAAGATGAAGAACGGAAAAAAAGAAACTCATAAAAACATGTAATTTAAAAACTGAACAGAACCTTTTACCCGGTTCGCGCATATCTGACATGTGCCAAAAAGTATTGTATCTCTTGGAAAGAGAATGATAACTGAGGAGGAAAAACATGAAAATAAAGGTAAAAACAACACAGATAACTACGCTGGGACTTATGATGGCAATTTTGCTGCTGATGGCATATACGCCTCTGGGCTATCTGAATATCGGCCCTCTGGCAATCACATTTAATGTCATTCCGGTAGCGATAAGCGCAATTGCGCTGGGCCCGGCAGGAGGAGCGGCTGCAGGATCCATTTTCGGACTTACAAGCTTTCTCCAGTGCGTTGGAATCGGCGGCCAGAGTCTTATGGGAGTCGCGCTTTTCAACATTAACCCGGTACTGGCCTTTATCCAGAGATTCATCCCCCGTCTTCTGGACGGACTGCTGCTGGGGTATATTTTCAGAGGAATGCGGAAGAGGACAAACACTTACATTTCCTGTGCTGTTACAGGATTTTTTTCAGCGTTTCTCAATACGGCGTTTTTTATGGCTGCTCTGGTCCTGTTGTTCGGAAACACAGAGTATATCCAGGAAATGATCGGAGGCAGAAATATAATCGTATTTATCTGCACATTTGTGGGAATCAATGCGGTGTGTGAGATGATCGTTTCCACTGTGGTTACGGCTGCGGTCGGAACACCTCTGTCCCGGTATGTGTGTCCGCCTGAGCAGGCATATATGAAGAGCGGCCGGCAGGCGGAATAAAGAAACGGGAAACCGGATTTCAGAGTTAGGGAAGAGGAATTGTAAAATATGATTCTGGCTATTGATATTGGAAATACAAATATTGTGCTTGGCTGTATGGATGAGGGAAAGTGTGTGTTTGTAGAGCGGCTTTCCACTGTGCGTACCAAGACAGAACTGGAGTATGCGATTGATATTAAGAATGTCCTTGATATCTATCATATTAAACGGGAGAGTCTCCGGGGCGGAATAATATCCTCTGTGGTGCCGCAGATTACAACAATTGTAAAACTTGCCGCGGAGAAGATTCTCAGAGGAGAGGTCCTTGTGGTCGGAGCGGGAATACGGACCGGTCTTAATATCCGCATTGACAATCCCGCCCAGCTGGGCAGTGACCTGGTTGTGGATTCAGTAGCGGCCATTGCCGGGTATCCTGTTCCCATGCTTATATTTGATATGGGAACAGCAAATACGGTCTGCGTAATTGACAAAAATAAGAATTATGTCGGCGGCATGATTTATCCCGGAGTAGGGGTATCCCTGGATTCTCTTACTGCCAATGCGTCCCAGCTGGGAGGAATCAGCCTGGAAGCGCCGGAGCATATGATCGGGAAAAATACCGCGGAATGCATGAAGAGCGGTATTATTTACAGCAGCGCCGCAGCCATAGACGGCATCATCGACCGGTTAAGTGAAGAACTGGAAGGGGATGTAACCGTCATTGCAACCGGAGGACTGGCAAAGAAGATCATACCGTTCTGCAGACGGGAGATTATACTGGATGATAATCTTTTGCTGAAAGGACTGGAGCTCATTTATCGTAAGAACCGGAAGTGAATTCGGATTTGTCGAAATGAACTTAAATTAAAAAATACCGGAAAATATTCAGGACATCCTGGATAGAATGGGACGGAGATACGTGATGTGGAATCCTTGTTCCGCTCCGGAATCTGAGAAAAACAAAGGATCTGAAATCTGATTAAAAGCAAGGCCTGAGATGAAAACTCACTGCGTTCGGGCAGACTCATCTCAGGCCTTAACATCAGACATCAGATCCTTTGTTTTTCTGACAGATTCCTTCGAGTCACAAGGATCCCGCATCGCGTATCTCCTGTGTATTCTATCCGTAAGAAGTTCCTGAATATTTCTGCTTTTTCCCAATGCGGAAGTTCCTTTCGCAATTCCTCATAAAGAGAAAAATCAGGGGAACTTTACTGGTAAATATTATACCGGGCTGATGTTCGGAAGTGATGGCTGTTCCGACTGCAGCTGCCCGGATCTAAAGCATCACTACTGCCTGGATCACCTGCCGTCTCCGCCGTTAAAGCGCCCCTTTCCTTTTGCCTCATGAGGAATTGCGAAGGGAATTTCCGGACTGAGGAACAGAAACGCGGAAGTCCGGAGAGTTTTTGGATGCGCCTTTCAGAATTCCCTGTCCCCCTCTTCTGAATCCGTCTTATAAAAACTTCCTTCCCTTCCGCTTTGTGTCTGCAGTCCGGAAATTCCCTGCGGCAAATCCGAAATTATTTTGTCAGTACTTCAATTCCGTCTTCTTTGACAAGCACCATATATTCAATCTGAGCGGACAGGCCGTCATCTATGGTATAGACGGTCCAGCCGTTGTCTTCATCTACAAAAAAGTCCGGGCTGCCTTCATTGATCATGGGCTCGATGGTGAACATCATACCCGGAACGAGAAGCATTTCGCTGCCCTTCGGGGTTACATAGCTGACAAAAGGATCTTCGTGAAAGGCCAGACCGATGCCGTGACCGCCGATTTCTTCTACGACGGAATAGCCATTTGCCTTAGCGTGGGTGTTGATAGCGTCGGCAATATCGCCCAGATGTCCCCAGGGTTTTGCAGCTGCCAGCCCAAGTTCTACGCATTCTTCCGTTACACGGATCAGCCGCTCGGCCCGGTCTGAGATTTTCCCCATTTTGAACATACGGGATGCGTCAGAGAAATAGCCGTCAAGAATCGTAGACACATCTACATTGATGATATCTCCTTCCTGGAGAATAATTTCTTCATCCGGAATGCCGTGGCAGATTTCATTGTTGAGAGATGTGCATACGCTTTTCGGGAAGCCCTGATAGTTCAGGGGAGCGGGAATACCGCCGTGTTCGGTGGTGAACCGGTATACGATATCGTCAATTTCTGCTGTACTCATTCCGATGCGGATATGTTTCGCGACTTCGTCCAGCACGGCCGTGTTAAGCGCGGCGCTTTCTTTGATTTTTTCAATCTGTGCCGGAGTTTTCAGGAGGGACCTTGAGGGAACGATCTCTCCCCGTTCCGCATGCATAAGCATTTTTTCTTCAATAGGCATGTGGCATCTTTTGTATTTTTTTCCACTGCCGCACCAGCAAAGTTCATTTCTTTCCATTAATTACATCTCCTCTAAAATTTTTTTCTTTTCAAAATACAGATTTTATTTCTGCCCGGCTATTTTTGCCGGAACTTTCGCAGACAGCCCGGGCGTCCTCAGAAACGGTGGATAAACAGACCGCTTCTCAGTTTCGGCTCAAACCAGGTGGATTTGGGAGGCATGAGCCTTCCCGCGTCTGCCACGGCCAGCAGTTCTTCCATAGAAGTCGGATACATGGAAAAAGCTATGCCGCCGGAGCGGTCTGCCATCTCCCGAAGTGCCTCCAGCCCGCGGATACCTCCGACGAAGCGGATGCGGGGATCTGCTTTCGGATTTCTGATGCCGAGAACGGGAGCAAGGATATAATCCTGCAGAACTGACACATCAAGACATTTTACCGGATCCGTTCCGGACGGGCAGTCCCTGACCTGCAGTCTGTACCAGGAGCCGCTGCAGTAAAGGCCGAATTCGCCTTTCTTCTCCGGCCGGTATGCTGTCTCTCCCATGGGAGCAATGTCAAATCTGTCTTTTATCTTATCAAGAAATGTGCCGGCTGTATACCCGTTCATATCCAGTACACAGCGGTTGTAATCGTAAATATGCAGTTCATCTGACGGGAACAGGACAGAGAGAAAATAGTTGTACTCCTCGTCCCCGGAAAAGCCCGGATCCAGGGCCCTTTTTCTCAATCCGACCTTTACGGCAGAGGCGGCCCGGTGATGCCCGTCAGCAATGTATAAATGAGGGATACCCGCGAATATCTGAGAAATTTTCCCAATATCAGAATTTTCATCAATCCGCCAGACCTGATGGCGTACTCCGTCGCTGCTTGTAAAATCATAGAGACAGGGCTTCTCCTTTGCGGAAACTGTCAGCTGTTTCAGTCCTGCGTGGGGACGGTAGGTCAGAAAAATCGGCCCGGTCTGGGCGCTGCAGGCTTCTACATGGCGGATCCGGTCCAGTTCCTTGGCCTCCAGCGTGTTTTCGTGTTTTAAAATGACCTGGTTTACATAGTCGTCAACAGAAGCGCAGCCTACAATTCCGTTCTGAGTCCTGCCGTTCATGGTAAGGGCATATATATAGAAGCAGGCCTTTTCCTCCTGTATAAAAGAACCGTCGGAAAGCATCCGGTCCAGAATTTCTCTGGCTTTTCTGTAAACAATATCAGAATAGGGATCAGTGCCTTCCGGAAGCTGAGTCTCCGCGCGGTCAATCCTGAGAAAAGAAAGCGGCTCTTCTGCCGTAATCTTCCTGGCCTCTTCGGTATTGTATACGTCGTAGGGCAGAGCTGCCACAGAGGCTGCCAGCTCCTTTTGCGGACGCACTGCCCGGAACGGACGGATCATACTCATAATTGTGATCTCCTTTTTGTTTTGCGCGCGATTCCTGAAAAATGTGTGAAAACAATTGCTGTGTGCGCTGACGATATTCTAGCACATTTGCCGTAAATATGCCATAGGAGGATCGGGAAGCATCCGACAAAGTTTGATAAAAAACAACATTCGTGCTTGCCCGCACTGGAAAAGTATAGTAGTATATGGACTTAAAGGAGTGATTATAGAATGTGGTACTGGATTATAATGTTTCTCCTGGCAGCCGGATGTGCCGGCATGCTGGCGGTGACATTTATGAGTATAAAAAAGCAAAAGGCGGAAAAAACCGCATCCCGCCGGAGAGGCCGCAGAGCATCCGGCGCAGCCGCGCGCGGCGGGGATGAGGAGCAGGAGGCTCCCCGGCGCAGACCGGCCCGCCAGTCCCGGCAGACACAGAACGGTCAGAGGGAGCAGCAGGGACAGCAGGAGAGAAGACCAAAGAGGAAGAAAAAAAGACAGTGGAAAATTATTCTGGAGGATATCGACAGCTGGGAGAAGTACAGTTTTGTATTTTATGATGCAGTCGGTATCGGAAGAGATAAAGAAGGAAAGATGTATGAAAAGTATCTCCCGCTTACGGAAGATAAGAGGATATCCAAGGCACACTGTGTTATTCTGCGAAGGGGAGAACAGCTTTTCCTGAAGGATGAAGGCTCCAGAAACGGTACGTATCTTAATGGAGAGAGAATTGAGGGACCAGCGCCGCTTCAGAAAGACGACATTATCGGGGTCGGAGGAACCCGGCTGGAAGTGCAGAGAGTACTCAGAGAGAGTGACCAGTAAAGAATACCGTTTCCGGAGAAAAGGATATATTTAAGAAACATGTCTGCCGGAATCATGTCTGGACGGCAGGATGAAACGGAGAAAACTCCGCTTCCCTGACTGCAGCGTGAGGCCGGCAGATATTTTTTCGCCGGAAGATGCCTGCCCTGCCGTGGATTCACTTTTTACTCTCTGCGGCATATATTGTATATATAATGTCTGTCTGGGAGTGAATGTGAATGGATCAGAAACTGCCTTATTACATGGCGTATCCAATGACCCTTGATTTTGAGGATGAAAGAGCAGAGCGGATGGATTATGAATATCTCAGAAGCATGTATCCGGAAATACCGAAAACTATACTGCCTTATGTGGAAGAAGAGTGTGACCGCATGGCATACGAAAACAGCATGATTTATGATCAGTATCCGGATAAACTGCAGCTCAGACTGATGTGCGGCAGAATCTGTGCAGATATAAAAAAGCATGAAAAATTATCCCGGAACGAAAGCATGAGAGAACTTCTGAATGATATGGAACAGGGCGGAAAATGGCTCCGGGATCTGACAGAAGTGATGCTTTACCAGGAGCTTTTTCGGCGGAGAAGCGGTCAGCGCCGGTCCGCGCGGAGATTTTACTAACAGCGGCAAACGTGTTATAATTGACAAAGGCAGGGAGCCGGGCGGGAGAAGACGAAGCAGACCCGGGAAAACGAACCGGAAAGAGAGTCCCCGCACAGAAGCCGCGGGCCGGGCCGGAAGAAACAGCGAGGGAGACACATATGAAAAACAATCTTATATTTATCGGCATGCCCGCCGTAGGCAAAAGTACGGTGGGCATTGTAGTGGCGAAGCGCCTGGGAATGAATTTTATAGATGCAGATCTGCTGATTCAGGAGCAGGAAAAGAAGCTTCTGAGAGAGATAATCGCGGAAGTTGGACAAGATGGTTTCCTGAAAATTGAAAATCAGGTAAACGCAGAACTGGAAACGGAAAATTCTGTTATTTCGCCCGGCGGCAGCGTGATTTACTGTAAAGATGCCATGAAGCATTACAAAGAAATCGGGACAATCGTATATTTGAAAGCTTCTTATCAAACAATAAAAAAGAGGATCCATAATCCGAAAAAACGCGGGGTTGTACTCCGGAAAGGCCAGTCTTTCAGGGATCTCTACAACGAGCGTGTGCCGTATTTTGAGAAATACGCGGATATAACGGTGTGCGAGGACGGATGCCGGATAGAGGATACAATTGAAAACGTGCTTAATGCGGTGGCAGAGTATCGCAGGCAGCAGAAAAAGCAGAAAAAGAAGAAGTACAGAAAAAATTACGGCGCAAAATGCAGAAAGAGCACAAAGCATACCGGAAAACGGACAGAAGATGCGAAGCAGCAAAAAAAGCTTGACACATAAGCGGACATAAGACTATTATATGTAGTTGGCAGTGTGGGCAGAATCGGCCGGCACAGGTATGACGGAGACGGCCCGCAGGGAAAAAGAATTTTACAAATGTTATTTTTATGGTATAATGGCCACAGATATTACAGAATTATTACAGACAAAATACGAATGCAGTTATCAATTCGGAGTCGAGGTGCGAAATGGAGCAATATATAATTAAGGGCGGGAATCCGCTCGTAGGGGAAGTGGAAATCGGAGGCGCCAAGAATGCGGCGCTTGCAATTCTTGCAGCGGCAATTATGACGGATGAGACGGTTCTGATCGATAATCTTCCGGATGTGAATGATGTGAATGTCATGCTTGAGGCGATCAGCGGAATCGGAGCCGGAGTACAGAGGATTGACAGACATACCGTAAAGATTAACGGCAGGACAATCGGGGATTTCAATATTGAATATGACTATATTAAGAAGATCAGAGCATCTTATTATCTGCTGGGCGCTCTTCTCGGGAAATACAGGAGAGCTGAGGTGGCTCTTCCCGGGGGCTGCAATATCGGAAGCAGACCGATTGACCAGCATCTGAAAGGATTCCGGGCGCTGGGAGCGGACGTTGATATTGAACATGGAAAAATCGTCGCGGAGGCAGAGTTTTTAAGAGGCACACACCTGTATTTTGACGTTGTTTCCGTAGGCGCGACCATTAATGTTATGATGGCGGCCGCCATGGCAGATGGACTTACTATCATGGAGAATGTGGCAAAGGAACCGCACGTGGTTGATGTTGCCAACTTCCTCAACAGCATGGGAGCGAATATCCGCGGCGCCGGAACAGATGTGATTAAGATCCGCGGCGTGAAAAGGCTTCACAGATCAGAATACTCTATTATTCCGGATCAGATTGAAGCAGGCACATTCATGTTTGCCGCAGCTGCGACAAAGGGTGATGTGACAGTAATGAATGTGATTCCGAAGCATCTGGACGCAACGATTTCAAAGCTGGTGGATATCGGGTGTGAAGTGGAAGAATTTGACGATGCAGTGAGAGTGGTCGCAAAGGGCCGGCTGAGATGTACTCAGGTAAAGACGCTCCCCTATCCGGGATATCCGACAGATATGCAGCCGCAGATCGGCGTAACCCTGGCACTGGCTAAAGGCACAAGCACAATTACGGAAAGTATTTTTGAAAACAGATTCAAATATCTTGGAGAACTGGCGCGTATGGGCGCCGTCGTAAAGGTGGAAGGAAATTCGGCTACAATCGAAGGAGTTGAACGCTTTTCCGGAGCACGCGTGAGCGCGCCGGATCTGCGGGCAGGAGCCGCGCTGTGCATTGCAGGACTTGCGGCAGACGGTATAACGATCGTAGATGATATCGTGTATATTCAGAGGGGGTATGAGCGTTTCGAAGAAAAACTCAGAAGCCTCGGCGGAGTAATCGAAAAAGTATCCAGCGAGAAAGAAATACAGAAGTTTAAACTGAAAGTGGGATAAACAGAAAATACAGAATGGTATTGACATTTTCTGTATTTCATTGTAGAGTTTCTTATTGGAGCAGAAGAATTAAATATATAAGACTTTCTCTTATTCAGAGCAGTGGAGATACAAAGGATCTGTGAAGCTGCGGCAACCCCTTGTAAGGAAGGTGCCAACCTGAGCGAGCAATCGAACAATAAGAGGATTGTTATGAAATATCAACAGTCCGCTTACGCGGGCTGTTTTCGTTTGGCAGGATTGCCTGCGCGGATATGTTCCGGCGGCCAGCGTGCTGGCACGTAAGGCCGGGGGAACATATCAGCATAGGCGGGACGCCCGCGAGCGAGATGGAGCAGAGCGGAATCGAGCTTGCGGAGGCAATCCGAAAGAGAGGGCGCCTGCCGGACGAACAATCCGAAAGAGAAAGCAGGGAAAGGAGTTCTTTATGGAAAAAATATTATTTACTTCAGAATCAGTTACAGAGGGACATCCGGACAAGATGTGCGACCAGATTTCCGATGCGATTCTGGACGCGCTGATGGAGCAGGATCCCATGAGCCGTGTGGCATGCGAGACATGCTGCACAACAGGAATGGTTATGGTAATGGGCGAGATTACAACAAAGGCATATGTGGATATCCCGAAGATCGTGCGCGATACTGTGCGTGAGATTGGTTATACAAGAGGAAAGTATGGGTTTGACGCTGATACCTGCGGTGTGATCACCACCATTGATGAGCAGTCCGCGGATATCGCTCTCGGCGTGGACAAAGCTCTGGAAGCAAAGGAAAACAAGATGTCGGATGATGATATTGAGGCAATCGGCGCAGGAGATCAGGGCATGATGTTCGGATACGCGTCAGATGAGACAGAGGAATATATGCCTTATCCTATCGCCATGGCACATAAACTTGCCCGCAGACTTACCGAGGTGAGAAAAGACGGCACGCTTCCTTACCTTCGTCCGGACGGAAAAACGCAGGTGACGGTGGAGTATGACGGGAACGGTACTCCGAAAAGACTGGATGCGGTTGTACTTTCCACCCAGCATGATCCGGATGTGAGCCAGGAGCAGATCCATGAGGATATTAAAAAATATGTTTTTGACGCGGTCATTCCGGGAGATATGGTTGATGATGAGACGAAGTTCTTTATCAATCCTACGGGAAGGTTTGTAATCGGCGGCCCCCACGGAGACAGCGGACTTACAGGAAGAAAGATTATTGTGGATACTTACGGCGGAAAGGCACGCCACGGCGGCGGCGCGTTTTCCGGAAAGGACTGTACAAAGGTTGACCGCTCAGCCGCTTATGCAGCCCGCTATGCCGCAAAGAATATCGTAGCGGCCGGGCTGGCAAAACGCTGTGAGATCCAGCTGTCCTACGCAATCGGTGTGGCTCAGCCTACTTCTGTTTCCGTAGACACATTCGGAACCGGAAAAGTACCGGACAGCAGACTTGTTGAAATTATAAGAGAGAACTTCGATCTGCGGCCGGCCGGCATTATCAGGATGCTGGATCTGAGAAGACCGATCTACAAACAGACAGCGGCTTATGGACATTTCGGAAGAAATGATCTGGATCTCCCCTGGGAGAAACTGGACAAAGTAGAAACGCTTAAGAAATATCTGTAGATGAAGGTTGAAATTTCCTGCTGCGGAGAAAAACCGGCACAGGAAAAGCAGAACAAAAAATCATAAGATAATTAAAAAAATCAACTTTTCTTTTTGAGAATTTGTGCTTAATTTATGCTGTTCACAGGAATGAAAAGTTGATTTTTTATGTAAAAGGTAAGAAAATCAAAGATATTTACGCATATTTAATGATGAATATCAAATAAAAATAAATTGGTATTAAAAATAAGCCGGAATAATACAAAAATTGTATTGTTGATTAGTAATAAAATATGAAATGAAAAATTTTTATTATGGAAGGCGGAAGAAGGAGGAGCTATAATAAAATTATTGCAGTATGCACTATATTATGTATGGAGGAGGAATGAAAAAGGATGAAGAAAAAGAGATTAAGCTTCATCGCGGTTCTGTCTGTTGTTTCAATGACAGTGACATCTGTATTCCCGGCCTTTGCGGCTCCGGCGGCGGGCGGCGCCGGCAGAGCTGCGGATCCGCTGGAGAACCAGGTGCTGGATCTGGAGTTTGAAGGCGATGTGGAAGACGGGACAAATACGATATCCGGGATCTCAATCCAGGGAGACGGATATGAGTATGTGGATGGAGTAAACGGAGGAAAGGCTCTGAGTCTGTCGGGGAGCACCTATGTGAATCTGGGGAAGGATGAGAGGCTTCAGCCTGAAAATCTCACATTATCATTCTGGATTAATCCGAATGAGACATTAACAGGCGAGCAGATTATTTCCTGGAATAAAGATGAGTGGTGGACGGACGGCTGGTATCTGTCATCGCTGAATGACAATACACCGCTGACGCTGTCGATCGGACCGGCAAATCAGGGCGGCCAGCCATACAATGTAAAGGTATCAGGAAACCGTGCGGAATTTTTCCCGGCAGGTGAATGGACGCACATTGTCGTGACTTATGACAGCGCGACGAAGGATGTGCAGATGTACCGTAACGGAATCGCCCAGGAAACGCAGGTGGCTTATGAGATCAACGCCGAAGGCGGAGCAACCGGAGCGCTGGGCTCAGATGCGGACATGGAAAAATCCATCGGCTATAACGGACCGGTACATAAAGGCGCTTACCTGAATGCTGCGCTGGATCACTATGAGTTGTTCAATGATACAGCGACAGCAGAGCAGGCTCTGGCTCTTTATGAAGAGAATAAAAAGGTTGAAACCGCGGGACTCAAAAACCAGGTGCTGGATCTTGAATTTGAGGACAACCTGGCAGACGCCACTGGAATCAATACAGATATTAAATTTGCCGGTTCAGGCTATCAGTATGTGGACGGAGCGAACGGCGGCAAAGCGCTGAAGCTTACAGGAAACACATACATTGATCTCGGGAAAAATACAGAACTTCAGCCGCAGAATCTGACATTGTCATTCTGGATCAATCCGGAAAAGACCATGACGGGCGAGGGTATTATTTCCTGGAATAAAAACCAGTATTATACAGACGGCTGGTATCTGTCGTCAGAAAATGATAATGTTCCGCTTGCGTTATCCATCGGAGAAGGAAAGAACGCGGGACAGCCGTATAAGGTAAGCGTGAAGGCGAACCGCGCGGATTTCTTCCCTGCGGGAGAGTGGACGCATATTGTTGTGACATATGACAGCGCAACGAAAGAAGTTGTTTTCTACCGTAACGGTATTGCGCAGACGTCAGTGATCGACTATGCGGTCAATAATGATCGCGACGGAGTACTTGGCTCCGATGAAAGCATGCAGAAGTCCATTGGCTATAACGGACCGGCGTACAACGGCGCATATCTGCTGGCAGCGCTGGATCATTATGAACTGTTTAATGATACGGCTACGGCGGAAGAGGCAATGGCTCTGTATGAGGAACACGGCGGAGTAATTGACAAAGAGCAGATTGCCAGAGATGATCTGGAAGTTCTGAATATTCCTTCTGAGACAAGCTACAATCTTTCACTTCCGACAACAGGAGCGCAGGGATCTGTGATCACCTGGGAAGTGACTGCTGGAACAGCAATGGATAAGAACGGCGTGATTACCAGACCGGAGATCGGCGAACCGGACGCAGAAGTGACTCTGAAGGCAACGGCAGTGTTTATGGACGGAGAAGCGGCGACAAAGACTTTTGATGTGACCGTGCTTGCGAAGAAACCGATGGATCTGTCAGATACAAGTCTTATGGATGACGTTACCCTGTCTGATGATTATATGGTCAATGCGTTTACAAAAGAAAAAGCTTATCTGCTCAGCTTGAACTCTGAGAAGTTCCTGTACGAGTTCTACAAGGTGTCCGGTCTTGAACCGACGACAGATGAAGGATACGGCGGCTGGGAGAGAACCGGCTCCTCCAACTTCCGCGGCCATACATTCGGCCATTATATGTCCGCACTTTCCCAGGCATATCTGAGCGAGGACGACGCGGATGTAAAGGCTCAGCTTATGGAGCAGATCGAGGATGCGGTATACGGACTGCAGAAATGTCAGGACGCATACGCAAAAATGTATCCGCAGAGCGCAGGCTATATTTCCGCGTTCCCGGAGGGCGTGCTTGCCAGAGTGGACGGGGGCACATCTCCGACATCGGACGACGGCACAGTGCTTGTTCCATATTACAACCTGCACAAAGTAGTTGCCGGACTGATTGACGTAGCGAAAAATGTAGACGATCCAGAAGTTAAGAATACAGCGATTCAAGTAGCGGAAGCATTCGGCGAGTATCTGTATAACCGCTGTACAAATCTGCCGAATAAACAGCAGCTTCTCTGGATTGAGTACGGCGGCATGAACGAAGCTCTGTATGAGCTGTACCGCATTACAGGAAACGATCACATCAAAGCGGCGGCAGAGTGCTTTGACGAAGTATCTCTGTTTGAGCAGCTGGCAGCCGGCCAGGATGTGCTCAGCGGTAAACACGCGAACACTACCATTCCGAAATTTACGGGAGCTGTAAAGAGATACAGCGTACTTACAGAAAATGAGGAATATTATGATAAGCTTACGCCGGAAGAGAAAGATAATCTGGAGATGTATCTGACAGCAGCAGAGAACTTCTGGGATATTGTGGTAAATGACCATACATATATTACAGGAGGAAACAGCCAGAGCGAGCATTTCCACAATGCGGGCGAGCTGTGCTACGACGCGACGAAGGGATCTTACGACGGAGCGCTTACCTGTGAGACATGTAATACATACAACATGCTGAAACTTACAAAAGCGCTTTACGATCAGACCCAGGATCCCAAGTATCTGGATTACTTTGAGAGAACATTTACAAACGCGATTCTGGCTTCACAGAATCCGGAGACAGGTACGACCATGTACTTCCAGCCTATGGCGGCAGGATACAACAAAGTTTATAACAGACCGTTTGACGAGTTCTGGTGCTGTACCGGAACCGGTATGGAGAACTTCTCCAAGCTGGGCGATTATATTTACCAGATCAAGGGAAACACCCTGTATGTAAATATGTTCTACAGCTCAACCGTTGAAGATGCAGGGCTGGGAATCAGCCTTACACAGGATGCGAATATTCCGAACGAAGATACCGTTATATATACGGTAAATGATATTGTGGACGGAACGTCTGTGGCGCTCAGGCAGCCGGAGTGGCTGGCAGGAGATGCAGTCATTAAAGTAAACGGTAAAGAGCAGAACGTAACGGCAGAGAACGGATTCTTTGTTCTGGACGGCCTGAAGGCAGGAGATGAGATCTCCTACACAATGCCGATGCAGGTGGAAATCGAGTCAACTGCAGATAACGAAAACTTTGTAGCGTTCAAATACGGCCCGGTTGTACTGGCCGCAGAGCTTGGCAGCAAGGATATTGACGCTTCCCAGGCAAACGGAATTCTGGTAAGAGTCGGAACAGAAGATACTTCCGCGAAAGATACCATCACAGTTCAGAATATGTCTGTGAAAGAGTGGAAAGAAAACGTTGCGGAAAACTTTGTGCGGATTGAAGACAGCGAGGATGGAAGAATTCAGTTCCAGTTGAAAAATACAGATTCTGATGAACTGATTTACAGTCCGTATTATATGCAGCATGAGCAGAGATACGGTATCTATATGAATCTGGAAGAGCCGGATTCCCAGGCTTCTCAGGACAGAATCCTGGCTGAGAAGGAAGAACTCCGCGAGCAGGAAGTAAGTGTCGATTATCTGGACAGCTTTGACAACAATAACTCTGAGTTCGCAAAGAACCTTCAGGTGGGCGGGGACACCAGCACGGGATCATTTAACGGAAGAACATTCCGCCATGCAAACGCAGGCGGCTGGTGGAGCTATGACCTTAATGTAGATCCGGAAGCAGAGCACAACTATCTCGGATGTACATGGTACTCCGGCGACCAGGGAAGAAGCTTTGATATTTATGTAAACGATCAGCTGCTCCAGACTGTTACAATTAACAATTCTGCGGGAACAAACGTATTTTATGAGGATCTGTACGACATTACAGACTATATTGAGGACGGCGAGTCAAAAGTGACTGTGAAGTTCCAGAGCACCGGAGGATACGCAGGCGGACTGTTCGGAATCCGCGTGATTACTTCTACAGAGTATGATACAGACGCCAGACTTTCCGGTCTTACATTTGATCAGGGCACACTGGAGCCGGCGTTTGATCCGGATGTGAACGAATATACCCTTACAGTCGGCAAAGATGTGGAGGCAGTTAATATGCTTGCGTCTACTATGAAAGAGAGCGGCCTGGTATATATCGGCGATATCCTGTTTGATAACAGCAATGAACGTCTGATCCGCCTGGACGGTGATGAAACGGCGGTAACCCTCACAAGCTACGCGCAGGATCATAAGGCTTCTCTTAATTACACGATTACAATTGTGAAGTCTGAGGAAGAAGAACCGGAGCCGACGCTTGAAAAGATCGAGATTACAGGCCCTGCGAAGACGGAGTATACGCAGGGAGAAAAACTGGATCTGAGCGGCCTTGTTGTTACTGCAGTATACAGCAATGACAGCAAAGTTGAGCTTCAGGCCGGCGACTATACGGTAAGCGGCTATGATCCGAATGCGGCAGGAAAGCAGACTGTAACAGTAACCTATGAAGGGAAAACTGCAACATTTACCGTAACAGTAACGAAAAGTGAAGAACCGGAGCCGGCGCTCGAAAAGATCGAGATTACAGGCCCTGCAAAGACAGAGTACACCCAGGGAGAAAAACTGGATCTGAGCGGCCTTGTTGTCACTGCGGTATACAGCGACAGCAGCAGAGTTGAGCTTCAGGCCGGAGATTACACAGTAAGCGGTTATGACCCGGATACAGCAGGAAAACAGACTGTGACAGTAACCTATGGCGGCAAAACAGCAGAATTTACAGTGACGGTAGAGGAGAAGCAGACGACTGATCCGAGTGATCCGACTGACCCGGCCGATCCGTCAGATCCGACTGACCCGTCAGACCCGAGCGATCCGTCAGATCCAAGCGGTCCGGCTCAGCCGTCAGATCCTCAGGGCGGCGCTGGCCAGCAGACAGGCGGAAGCAGTCAGGGTACAGATGGCGCGGACAGTTCCAAAGCTGTACAGACCGGAGATACAACCAATGTATTCGGTGCAGCGGCTGCATGTGTTCTCGCACTGGGAATGGCAGGAACTGTTGTGTATGTCCGGAGAAAAAGAAGCTGATTGAATACAGTGAAAAACGGACAGGCGGATAAAACGGCAGTGCCAATAAAATAATCAGAAGAAAGAAGAACCGTTCCTTTCCGGAAAACCGGAAGGAGCGGTTCTTTGCCGTAAGGAAGAGAGTCATGGGCGGAGATGTAAAGCAAATGGGTTGACGGAAAAAACGAAGACCTGTAAAATAGAAAGAAGTCAGACAACTTCGCCAAAGGGGGACGGAGCCTTTTGCAAAAGGGTCCGTCCCCCTTGGAGAGAATATTCTGACAGAAAGGATAATTGCATGAAGCTTCGGACAAAACTTGTTATTGTTTTTATGGCGGTGATGATTCTGCCCATGATTTTTACTACTGTTGCCATGCATACGTTTGTGCCGGGCCGGGCGGATGAAATCCAGCAGCTTTATCTGGCTGTTGTTTTCCTGACGGCAGCTCTTCTGATTTACTGGATATACCGTTCGGTTTCTGTACCTCTGGAGAAGCTCCAGAAGGCGGCCAGAAATATTAAGGAAGGTAATCTTGATTTTGAGATCCGGCAGGAGTCGGATGATGAGATCGGGCAGCTGTGCCAGGATTTTGAGGAGATGCGTCTGCGCCTGAAGGCAAACGCGGAGGAAAAGGTGGCGTTTGACAGGGAAAATAAGGAACTGATCAGCAATATTTCCCATGATCTGAAGACGCCGATTACTGCAATTAAAGGCTATGTGGAGGGCATTATGGACGGCGTGGCTGATACGCCGGAAAAGATGGACAGATACATCAGGACGATTTATAATAAGGCTAATGAAATGGACCTTCTTATTAACGAGCTGACGCTGTATTCCAAGATTGACACGAACCGCATACCCTATAATTTCGCGACGGTATCTGCCAGGGATTATTTTGAGGACTGTGCGGACGATTTGTCTGTGGAACTGGGCGCGAAAAATGTCGGGTTTGTGTATACCAACTTCATGGAGGAGGACTGTAAAATCATTGTGGATCCGGAGCAGCTCAGAAGAGTCATTAACAATATTGTGTCAAATTCTCTGAAGTATATGGATAAGCCTCAGGGAAAGATCACAATGCAGATAAAGGATGTGGGAGACTTTATCCAGGTTGAGCTGGGCGACAATGGAAAGGGAATATCCGGGCGCGATCTGCCATATATATTTGACAGATTTTACAGGACGGATGCTTCCCGGAATTCTTCCAAGGGAGGAAGCGGTATCGGTCTTTCTATTGTGAAGAAGATTGTGGAAGAGCACGGCGGAAATATCTGGGCTACCAGTGAAGAGGGCGCTGGTACGACAATGTATTTTGTAGTAAGAAAATATCAGGAGGTACCCATTGATGAGTAAGCGGATTTTGATTATAGAAGATGAAGAGAGCATCGCGGATCTGGAAAAAGATTATCTGGAGCTGAGTAATTTTGAAGTGGAAGTGGCAAATGACGGCGAGACCGGTCTTGGCAAGGGGCTAAACGGAGAGTTTGACCTGATTATCCTCGATCTGATGTTGCCGGGGGTAGATGGATTCGAGATCTGCCGCCAGATACGAAGTGAGAAGAACACACCGATTATAATGGTGTCCGCAAAGAAAGATGATATTGACAAGATCCGGGGGCTGGGTCTGGGAGCGGATGATTACATGACAAAACCGTTCAGCCCCAGTGAACTGGTAGCCAGAGTAAAGGCGCATCTGGCCAGATATGAACGTCTGATCGGAAGCAATGCAGAGGAAAATCAGATCATAGAGATCCGGGGACTGAAGATTGACACTACGGCAAGACGTGTGTGGGTCAACGGGGAGGAAAAGTCCTTTACGACCAAAGAGTTTGATCTGCTTACATTTCTGGCAGGTCATCCGAATCATGTATACACCAAGGAAGAGCTGTTCCGGGAAATATGGGATATGGAGTCCATAGGAGATATTGCCACGGTTACGGTTCATATTAAAAAAATCAGGGAAAAAATAGAATATGACACTTCTCATCCCCAGTATATTGAGACGATATGGGGCGTGGGATACAGGTTTAAAGTGTAGCTGCAGGAGGGGCCGGAAAACGGTCCCTTTATTTATTAATTTCCGGGGCTTTTTTTTACAATTCCTTAGCTTGTCAATGAACAGAGCGTGTGTTAGTATAGCTTGTGAACGGCCGGGTATCCGGTATGATTTTTATGCAGGGTGCCGGACTGTTAAGGCGAAGAAACAGGAGAAGAAATTTATGGAAGAGAAGAAAAAAAGTCCCAGACGGATCAGACTGACAACCATGCAGATTGTGGCACTGGGTTTTTTTGGCGTAATTTTCCTTGGCGGCGTATTGCTGTGGCTGCCCTTCAGCAATCAGAAGCCTATTGAATTTATTGATGCGCTTTTTACTTCAGTAACATGTGTCTGTGTGACCGGACTGGTAACGGTTGTTCCCGCAGAACAATTTACACTTGCGGGGCAGGTAATTATGATGCTTCTGATACAGATCGGAGGCCTGGGTGTGATTGCGTGTATGGCGTCATTTTTCCTTATACTGGGCAAACGGATCAGTATGAAGGGAAGGATTCTGATCCAGCAGGCATACGGGCTGGATACCTTGTCGGGGCTGGTTAAGTTTATTATCCGTATCCTGAAGGGAACATTTCTGGTGGAGGGAATCGGCGCTGCCCTTTTTATGTTTAAATTTATCCCTGAGTTTGGTGTGCTGCGGGGCATCTGGTACGGCGTATTTCACTCCATTTCCGCATTCTGCAATGCGGGTGTGGATATCATAGGAAACAGCAGTTTTATGGAATACGTGAGTTCGCCGCTGATCAACTTTACAACGATGTTCCTTATCGTTTCGGCAGGTCTCGGATTTACGGTATGGCATGATGTGGCATCCAATACCAGGGACGTGATTAAGAAGAAAATGCCGAAAAAGAGAATCCTCACAAAGCTGGGGCTGCAGAGCAAGGTCGTTATTGTTACAACTGCGATTCTGCTGCTTTCAGGAACACTGGGATATTTTATCCTTGAGTATAATAATCCGGCGACAATCGGTAACCTGAATATATTTGAAAAGTTTATGGCATCCGCATTTCAGTCTGTAACGACCAGAACGGCAGGGTTCGCAACCGTATCGCAGTCTGCGCTGACCGAGAGTTCGCGGCTCCTGGGATGTGTCCTGATGTTTATCGGAGGGTCTCCGGGAGGAACTGCCGGCGGTATCAAGACAACAACAATGGCAATGGTTCTTCTGACGGTGATCTGTGTTCTCCGCGGCAAGAGGGATACAGAGTGCTTTGGCCGCAGAATTGAGCTGGATGTAATCAGATCCGCCATTACCATTCTGATTATTACATTTGTTTTCTGGCTTTGCGGTGTAGCGGCGCTTACGATATTTGAACCGGGAAAAGATGTGCTCAATCTGATGTATGAAGTTTCATCCGCAATGGGAACCGTAGGCCTGTCCGCTGATCTGACACCGTATCTGACCAGAGGCAGCCATATTGTTCTGATGATTCTTATGTATGTGGGTCGAATCGGACCGATGACAATGGCGCTTGTTTTCGCGGGACGTGCGGATAAAGCGGCACAGTTCCGGGAGCTGCCGGCAAAGCGTATTATGATAGGATGATCGTATTACAATGGCGCGGAGGAAATGTCCGCAATATTACAGGAAGCAAAGGGGAGCTTCTGAACAAATTATCACAGAAACAGAGAGGATAAAAAGATGAAAAAGCAGTATGCGGTTTTAGGACTTGGAAGTTTTGGCTGGAGTGTTGCGACAACACTGGAAACTATGGGGTGCGACGTTCTTGCAGTGGATGAATCATATGAAAAGATTCAGGAAATATCAGAGCAGGTAGCTTATGCGATCAAGGCAGACGTGGCGGACCCGGAAGCGCTGGAAGCCCTTGGAAGCAGAAATCTGGACGGCGTTGTGATCGCGGTTTCTGAGAACTTTGAGGCCAGCGTCATGGCTACTATGCTGTGCAAGGAGCTGGGGATCCCGAAGGTCCTGGTAAAGGCAAAGGATAAACTTCAGGGATCTATTCTTGAACGCGTGGGCGCGGACAGTGTTGTGTATCCGGAGATTGACATGGGAAGCCGTGTGGCCAAGAATCTGGTCGCAAGAGAGTTTACGGACTGGATTGCCCTGTCCAGTGATTACAGTATGGTGGAAACTGCGGTTCCGGAGAAATGGGTTGGAAAGAGTCTGGCGGAGCTGAAAGTGCGTGAAAGATTTGGAATAAATGTTGTGGGCCTGATTCTCGGAAAAGAAGTAAATGTGACATTTGATCCTGCGAGCCCGCTCCCGGCAGAGGGTATTCTTATTCTGATCGGCGCGAATGATATCCTTGAGAAATTTGACGCCAAGAAGAAGTAAGCGGAAAGGGCGGCAGGAGGATATATGCTGCCGCGCTGATTTTCACAAATATCAGATATGTTTATAATTAAAGTATATTTGAAGTAGAGGGAATTATGATTACAAGTACATCAAATCAGAAAGTAAAGGAACTGATACGTTTAAGGGAGAAAAGCAGAGCGCGCGAAGAAGAAGGGTGTTTTCTTGTTGAAGGGCCGAGAATGGTGCGGGAAATACCGCATCAGCACATAAACTGTCTGTATGTGTCGGAGAGTTATGGGGCAAAGAATGGAAAGCTGATCGAGGCGGCCAGGGAGACGGGAATCAGCACGGAGATGCTCTCGGATGATGTGTTTGCCCGGGTTTCTGATACCAAGACACCCCAGGGAGTTCTGGCAGCTGTGAGGATGGTAAAATACAGCTTTTCTGATATTCTGGGTGTAAAAAAAACTGCTGCACATACCCATGTGCAGCGAGCTTTTCTGCAGGATTCTTTTTCGCAGAATTTTTCTTTAAAAGACGGAGGAGTGGGGAGAGCCAGGCTGCCCCTTGTCCTTGTACTGGATAATCTGCAGGATCCCGGGAATATGGGGACGGTTTTCCGTTCTGCTGAGGCAGCCGGGGCAACGGGTATTCTGATGAGCGGAGACTGTGTGGATATATATAATCCGAAAGTAATCCGTTCGACTATGGGAGCGATATTCCGGCTTCCCTTTTACCGTGCAGAGAATCTCAGGGAAGCAGTACAGGAGCTCAGAGCCGCAGGGCTGCGTGTATATGCGGCGCATCTGGAAGGAAGACGAACCTATGATGGAGAAGATTACCGGCGGGGCTGCGCGTTTCTGATCGGGAATGAAGGAAACGGTCTTCGCCCGGAAATCGCGGAATGCGCGGACTGCCGGATCCGGATTCCTATGGAGGGCGGCACCGAGTCGCTGAACGCGGCGGTGGCAGCCTCGATTCTGTTGTTTGAAGCAGCCAGACAGAGAAGAGGAAAATAGAAGATACATACAGAAATGATAAGAGAAGATACGCCGCGGTACAATTGTCCGCGGCGGTTTTGATAAATAGGAACGGGCTGAATTTTTATACAATTATATTGCATTTTTATGCATAAAAGTGTATACTGATATGGTCCGGCGAAGGTGAGTTAGGAGGAAGGTGTGCATGGAACCACTGCTTGACCTGTCAAAAGAATACGGTCTCGTTCTTGACGGAGGAGGAGCCAGAGGGGCGTATCAGATCGGAGCCTGGAAAGCGCTGCGAGAGGCAGGTGTACGGATTAATGCCGTTGCCGGAACATCTGTGGGGGCGCTGAACGGCGCGCTGATCTGTATGGATGATCCGGAAAAGGCGGAGCAGATCTGGAAGAATATTACATTTTCCCAGGTGATGGATGTAGACGATACATGGATGGAACAGCTTTTTGACGGGGAACACCGCATCGGTGAGATTCTGGCGGAGGCAGGACGGATCCTGACTGAGCGGGGAGTGGATATCACGCCGCTTAAAAATCTTATTCAGAAAAATATAGATGAGGAAAAAATAAGAATGTCAGGAAAAGAATTCTGCATTCTCACATTTTCCCTCACAGATTTTAAGGAACTGGACCTGAGTATTTCAGATATTCCGGAGGGGAAGCTTAAGGACTATCTTCTGGCCAGCGCATATCTGATCGGCTTCCGCAATGAGAAGATGGACGGCCGCCGTTATATTGACGGAGGAGTGGTCAACAACGTGCCCCTGGGTTCGCTTGTGAAACGGGGCTATACAGATATCATAGAGATACGCATTTACGGGCCGGGAAGAGAGCCGAGGGTAAAGATGCCGGAAGACGCGGAGGTATACAGGATCGGTCCCCGGGTAAAACTGGGAAGTATTATTGAATTTGACCGGAAACGCAGTGCAAAAAATCTGAAAATCGGTTATTATGATGCTAAGCGGATGCTTTATGGTCTGGAAGGAATCATTTATTATATCGGCCAGGAGCATGAAGAAGCGTGGTTTGAATGCCGGATGCGCGGCGTCAGCGATATGGAGAAAGCAGAACTGGCTTTTGTATTGAAGCTGCCGCTGAGAAGTACGGATAAGGAACTGTACATGGCTATGCTGGAAGCCTGCGCAAAGCAGCTGCGGATACCGAAATACAGGATTTACACTGTAGATGAGCTTTTCAGACTGATTGAGGAACGGTATGACCGGGCAGTCGGCCGGATGAAGCTGCCGGCGTTTGTGCACACATTAATACAGATAGAAAGGGACAGAATTATGGATTTAAAAGGAAGAAATTTTCTTACATTAAAGGATTTTACGAAGGAAGAGATTGTTTATCTGCTTGATCTGGCCGCGGATGTGAAGGAAAAAAAGAAAAAAGGCATCCCGGTGGACAACTATAAAGGGAAAAATGTAGCTCTGATTTTTGAGAAGGACAGCACCCGCACACGCTGCGCTTTTGAAGTGGCAGCTCACGATATGGGAATGGGAACTACATATCTGGGGCCCACCGGTTCCCAGATGGGGAAAAAGGAAAGCATAGAGGATACGGCAAGGGTACTGGGCCGGATGTACGACGGAATCGAGTACCGCGGATTCGGACAGGAGATTGTGGAAGAACTGGCCAAATACGCGGGAGTGCCGGTGTGGAACGGTCTGACAAATGAATATCATCCGACACAGATGCTGGCGGATATGCTGACCATCCGTGAGCAGTTCGGAAAACTGGAAGGCATTAAGCTGGTGTATATGGGAGATGCAAGATACAATATGGGCAATTCTCTTATGGTTGCCTGCTCAAAACTTGGAATGCATTTTGTGGCCTGCACGACGGAAAAATATTTCCCGAACGAAGAACTGGTTCAGACCTGCCGCGGTTATGCAGAAGAGTCCGGCGCTGCCATTACCCTGACTGATAATGTGGAGGAAGGCACGAAAGACGCAGATGTTATTTATACAGATGTGTGGGTGTCCATGGGTGAGCCGGATGAAGTGTGGGAGGAGCGGATCCGCGAGCTTACTCCATACAAGGTGACAAAAGAAGTTATGGCAAATGCGAAAAAAGACGCAATTTTCCTCCACTGCCTGCCGGCGTTCCATGACCTGAAGACGAAGATCGGAAAAGAAATGGGACAGCGGTTCGGCATTGAGGACATGGAAGTTACGGACGAAGTATTTGAATCCGGACAGTCGAAAGTGTTTGATGAGGCGGAAAACCGCATGCATACAATAAAGGCAGTGATGATGGCTACATTATGAAAGCAGCAATTCTGAAAATTCTCCGGGAGACCGGCGATTATGTATCAGGGCAGGAAATCTGTGAGAAACTCGGAGTCTCAAGGACTGCGGTATGGAAAGTGATCCGGCAGCTTCAGGAAGAAGGCTATCAGGTCGACGCCGCCCGAAGCAGAGGATACCGCATTATAGACGGCCCGGACGTTATGACAGCTGAGGAAGTAGAAAGTCTGCTGGATACGGAATGGGCAGGAAAGCCGGTTGTCTATTATCCGGAGACGGACTCTACAAATATCAGAATCAGACATCTGGGAGATGAAGGCGCGCCCCATGGAACACTGGCGGTCGCGGACCGGCAGACGGCCGGACGGGGCAGGAGGGGACGCACCTGGGAATCACCGGGCGGTTCCTGTATTTACATGTCTATTCTTCTGCGCCCGGACCTGGCTCCGGAAAAAGCACCCATGCTTACGCTTGTCATGGCATGCGGCGTGGCGGAAGGCATCATGGACTGCGCGGATGTGAAGGTTCAGATCAAGTGGCCCAACGATATTATTGTCAGCGGGAAAAAACTTGCAGGAATTCTGACGGAGATGAGTACCCAGGTGGATTATATCAACCACGTTACCGTAGGGGTGGGAATTAATGTAAATGTTCAGAATTTTCCCGAAGAAATACAGACTGCCACATCCCTTCTTTCAGAGACCGGAACGCAGACAAAGCGCGCACCTGTTATTGCGGCAGTCATGAAGCATTTTGAAGAAAACTACAAAATATTTATGCAGACAGAAGACATGTCAGGACTGATGAAAAAATACAGCAGTCTTCTCGTAAACCATGGCCGGGAAGTCCTGATACTGGAAAAAGATGCTGAGTATAAGGCATATGCGGAAGGAATCAATCAGAAGGGAGAACTGGTCGTCCGGCGGGAAGATGGTACTGTAGAAAATATATGCGCGGGAGAGGTATCCGTGCGCGGTGTATACGGATATGTCTGAAAATTTCAGCCAAAGGGGACAGACCCCTTTGCAAAAGGGTCTGTCCCCTTTGAAGCAAATTGTCAGAAAGGAAAGCTATGAACGACGAAATTGTATTATGTGCAGCGAATTCTTATGAGCAGAAGTTTTATATGAATCCGGAGTTTGACTCTCTGCCGGAAGCGATCAGGCAGGAGCTGCAGATTATGTGTGTGCTTTATACGGAGGATGTAGGAGGAATTCTGCTTCTTGTGTTTGATGAAGAGGGCAATCTGGAACTGAAGGTGGATCACGAGGAAAATGATTTTGCCTTTGACGAGATCGGAAGTGTGCTTAAGATCAAGGAGCTTCAGCAGAAGAAGCGGGAGCTGTTTGAGTCTCTGGAGCTGTTTTTTAAAGTGTTCTATCTCGGGGAAGAGATTGAGGAGTGAGAAGAGAGATTTCGGGTTCTGCGGGGGGAAGCCGGAGCCTGAAAAGAAAACAGAAGAGGGAAACCAGGAAGAGAGCGCCGCAGGATCTGCGTGTGCTCTTTTCTGGTTTTTCTGGAACCTTCCGGCTATATACTGATTTGTTTCTGATGCATGTATTTTATTTACCCGTGTTCTCCTCCATATATTATGCGATCCGGATTAAACGGTTTTCAACACTTCCAGAAGCCGGGAGTTATCTTCAGGCATCATAATGCAGAACCGGATGAATTCGCCGTCCAGACACTGGAAAGAACTGCAGTCGCGGATCATAAGATTGTTTTTTATGCACAGTTCAAATATGTCGAAGGAAGTAATATCCGGCTTCAGGATTCTGAGAAGCAGGAAGTTCGCGTATGGGAAATAAGGCTTAAATGCAGGAAGTTTCTTTATCTCTCTGTACATTCTGTCCCGTTCCGAAAGAATGAGATTTCGCGTTCTGCTGATGTACTCCTGATCCCGGAACATGATTTCTCCCGCAAATGCTCCGATGCTGTTCAGAGACCAGGGAATTTGTTTCTCTTTCATCTTCGCAAGAAATGCCCTGTTTCCGGTGATTCCGTATCCCAGGCGCATTCCCGGCGCGGCGAAGAATTTGGAAACGCCCCGGAGAACCATAAGGTTCGGATATGTCTTTGTATAAGGAATCGCTGTGACATCACAGATGTCAGGGGCGAATTCCGCATAGGTCTCATCGACCATGACGAAAATATCCTTTTCTCTGCAGAAAGAGAGTATCTTTTCCATATCACCGTTTAAAATTGCGGAAGATGTAGGATTATTCGGATTGCAGAGGATAAGAAAGTCACATCCGTTGTCCAGGACGCGGCACAGATCATCCACATCCAGGGAAAAATCATCCGCTGCATTGAGATGATAATATTCCTGGGTGCTGCCGGAAAAGGAAAGCTCCCGGGAGTATTCTGAGTAAGTGGGGCCCAGAACAAGGGTGTGTTTCGGCGCGCGTACCTCGATCAGAAGGGCAATCAGTTCGCTGGAGCCGCTGCCGGGAAGAACATAGTCAGCCGGAATGCCGCAGTATCCGGCGATAACATTCCGAAGGGCCGTGTAATCCCTGTCCGGATAGGAAGAGAGAAGATCCAGATTGTCCGCAATCTCTTTTTTTACATGGGCAGACAGGCCGAGTGGGTTGACGTTCGCCCCGAAATTTACGATATCTTCCTTTTTAAGATTGTAATATTCACAGATTTTTTCAATGTCACTTCCGTGAAATACAGGTTTTGTATCCATTTATGTGTACTCCTTTTTCTGCCATTTCTCACCTCTCTGTTTTTCAGAACGGTCAGATTTGTGTGTGCCCGGGCGGCCGGACCGTCCGGATACAGGTTATTTTTCTGTTTCAAAAAGAATGCCAAGTGTATTAGGGCCGCAGTGACAGGATATGGTGCAGCTTGCCTTGGTAATATGAATCTCGTTAAAATGCATGGTTTCTTCTACGGTCTTTTTTACGAGACTGATATATTCCTGCGGAATCCCGGAGTGGGTTATAAAGAGAAGCTCCGGGCTGATGTCTGAATAACGGGCCAGTTCATCTTTTACATATCTGACAAGAACCTTATCCAGAGCGCCGCGGTATTTCTTCCCCAGGCCCATGCTGCCGTCCCGGTTATCGACCTGAATGCAGGGCTTGAGCTTCAGCACATTGGCACCCAGCGCCGCGATGGACGAACAGCGCCCGCCGGCATGAAGAAATGTAAGTGTGTCAAGAATAAAGCTGGCATGGCATCTGGATGTGCGCTCTCTGAGTTCCCTGGCAATCGTTTCGGCGTCCAGTCCCTGCTGGATCATTTTCCCGGCAGCCACTACAAGGAGACCGGTTCCGGCTGAAAGATTGCAGCTGTCTATTACATGAATATGTCCCAGCCCGGCCGCGGCGAGGCAGCAGTTCTGATACACGCTTGACAGCGCGCTTCCCAGATTGATGTGTATAACTTCGTATCCCTGTTCAACCCAGGGCCTGAAATGTTCCATATATTCTTCCACATTTACAGCAGCGGTTTTAGGAAGAATTTTCCGGTCGTAATATGCCTGATATACCTCTTCCGGTGTGATGTCCACATTGTCTCTGTATTCTTTCCCGTCCAGAATGATATGAAGAGGAAAATAATTTACGTGATACCGTTCTTTTAATTCTTCATCCAGGTCGCAGGTGCTGTCCGCGCTCAGGATGATTTTCTGAGTTGTATTTTTCCCTGCCATTCGTCTGACCTCCGAAATTTAAAACACTTTTCTGTCTGCGGGGAAGCAGAGCTCTGGATATGAAATGCCCGCTTCACCCGGTTCTTCAGGGTATTATAGCATGATTTGTAAATATGGTGAAGTAATTACTGCAGGCATTGCCGGCGCCGCGGAATCTGCGGTTGCTGTGTGCAGGATGAAAGGTGTCTTTGAAAATGGTCAGTCTGTTTTGCCGGTAAAAACAGAAATCCCCGTCCTGATTGAAAAAAATTAATATCCGGGCCGCAGTATAATACGATTGTGTACTGAAGATAACCAAAATATGCATATGAATAAAAGGCCTAAAAGATTGACAAAAAATTCGTTTATTTCTATAATGAAACAGTAAATTTATAAAAAGTTTATAAAAAAATACATAGAATATAAAGCCATAGAAAAGGACAAGGAGGATAAGAACATGGCAAGATTTTGTACAAAATGTGGAAGACCATTAAAAGAAGGAGAAGTCTGCAACTGTACAGCTCAGAACGCGGGCGGCGCACAGAACGCCGGAGCCCAGCAGAGCCAGCCGGGCGGGCAGCAGAACTATCAGCAGAGTCAGCCGGGCGGACAGCAGAATTATCAGCAGGGCCAGCCGGGCGGACAGCAGAACTACCAGCAGGGCCGGCCGGGCGGACAGCAGAATTATCAGCAGGGCCAGCCGGGCGGGCAGCAGTACTACCAGCAGGGCCAGCCGGGCGGACAGCAGAATTACCAGCAGGGCCAGCCGGGCGGCATGACAAAGGAAGCAGAGTGGCTGAACAGGCAGAAAGATGTAATTATGTCGGGAACAAAGAACATGTTTTCTGAGCTTGTACCGATTATAAAGACTCCTGTCAGCAGAGTAAAACAGATATCCGCCGCGAACAGCGCTGCGGTCGGTATCGAGTTTATTGTGGCAAAAGCGGTTGTCGCGTTTATATTTACTCTTATTGTACTTCTTGTGACACAGGGCAGGCTTGGCGATCTGAGCGGCGGAGAGTTTGATGTGCCGTTTCTGGAGCCTCTGCTTGCGGTAATTCTGCTGACAGCCGGAATCGATTTCCTGGAAGCAGTGATACTGAAGGCAATAACCGGCGCATTTAACGGAAATACAAGTGTTAACGCAATGATTAATGTGATAGGCGCGAGAGGTGTTTTTGATACCGCAATTATTGTTATCGTTATGATTCTGATGCTTATTTCATTAAAAGTAGCTATTTTTGCGGCGATCTTTTTAAGCCCGATCAGCGTATTCATCCAGTACGCGGCCTATAAAGAATGTGTGGGGCTCGATGAAAACAAAAAACCGTACGCGTATTTTGTCGCGAAGCTCTGCATCACCATTATCAGCGCACTGATTATCTATTTCCTTTTCAAAGATATCTGTGATATGGTTCTTGGATTTGTTGATATCTTTGGAGCAATACTGAGCGGCGATGAAGGCAACATTCAGGATGCATTTACGAATATTGGCGAATTATTCACCGATATATTCGAGATTTAAAGGAAGCGTAGACTATGAAAGATAAAAAGGCAAAATCTTCACCGGGTCTGATTGCCGCGGTTATCGCGGCCGGTGCAGCTGATGCTATTCTCCTTGTGCTTCTGGTTCTGTTCCTTGTACTTCCGGAAGCAGGAGGAGGCAGTGTTGAAGCGGATGTTCCGGAAGATTTTACAGCGAATTCGGATACATACTATGATACTGAATATGAGTCGGAGTATACGTCGGATGCTTCTGTCAGCTTTTCCGAAGGCAGTGTGCAGGAAGGCGGCGCTTCTGATACGGATTCCGGTGATCCGGAAGACGGAGGACAGTACAGCGGTTTTGTCTTTCCGGACAGTGATACAACTCTTCTGACAGATGAGCAGATCAGTGAAACAGTAACCGATGCGGCTACATGCAGAAGAGCGGTAAATGAGATTTACGCCCGCCACGGGTATGAGTTTACTCAGCAGGAAAATATTGATTTCTTCAATCAGTATGACTGGTACAGAGACATGGACAAAGAGTCGGATATGGAGAAGGTGTCAGCACAGTTTTCCAAAACGGAAAAAGAAAATGTTGATAAACTTCTCGAATATGAAGACGCTCATGGCTGGAATTAGGAAAGGCGGGTGAAAAGATGTTTTGTCCGAACTGCGGTACAAAAAATGATGATGAAGCATTGTTCTGCGAGGCGTGCGGTACACCTCTGAGAGAGGTGGAGGCGCCGGAGGAACAGGCGATTCCGGGATATGACACCCCGGAACAGCCGCCGGTAAATGAAGAACCGGTCTGGCAGCAGGGGCAGGAGCAGCAGCCGGGAACAGATAATGGAACTTTCTGGCAGGAGCCGCCCTATTCAGATCCGGGGTACTACGGAGGGCAGCCTTCAGGCGGCTCTGTGCAGAAGCAGAAGAAACCGTTCCCGAAACTGCTGATCGCAGTGATCGCGGAAGCAGTGATTGCCATAGGGCTGATTGTGGGACTGGTGAAAGTAATCGGAGACAGGTTCTCCCCCGAGACTACTGCCCGCAATTACTGGGAGGCGGCTATGAACCATGAATGGGGAAAGGCGTATGATTACTGCAGTTTCCCTGACAGCGACCTCTTAACCAGGCAGATGTATGTGAACGCGAACGCAAACAATACGGAGACTGTGGACTATGATTCAGTGAAGGTTGTTGACGCGTCAGAGGAAGCAAGAGAGAGTATGGATGATCTGAGTTCCCTGCTGGGCAGTGAGGAATCAGATCAGACAGAAAATATAGACAGCGGTGATGTGAAGGTCTATACCATAGAGTACCGTCTGAAAGGTTCAGAAGAAAAGAACTACAGTTACGTGACTGTGACAAAGTCAGATGAAAAGCGGTTCCTGTTCTGGGATGACTGGAAAGTGACGTCTTCTGACAGCTGGGCCAGCGGAGTTCAGATGACAATTCCCGAGAATGCGGAGATGTCGCTGAACGGAGTCCAGGTAGACAGCTCGGATGCAGTTGTGGAAGACGGAATGAAGACAATCACCATTCCTTATCTGTTTACAGGTGAATATCAGCTGACTGTTACGGAGGAGGGAATGGAGGATTACAACAGCATCCTTCCGGTTTACAGTTATGGCGTGGATGAATCCTATATTGAACTGATTCCCTCCCAGGAAACTGTAGATCAGGTGGCGGCTCAGGCCGGCGATGATATTAAGAAAGTCGTGGAGAGCGCTCTTGAAGGCAAAGATTTCAGCGAAGTGGAAGACTGCTTTACAGAGGATGCCATTTCTGAAGGCCATGTTGCGGAAGATTACGCGAATCTGGTAGAAAGCCTGAGAGGAGACGGCGAAGACAGCGGTGTGGTAACGCTTCAGCTCAATAATATGAATATTGAGCTTGATTCTCAGCCAAGTTCCTCATATATTGATCTGTATGTCACAATCGATAAGAAAGAAACTTACCGCCGGTCCTGGAGTGACAGGCTGGGAGAAGACAATTATGAGATAACAGAATACCTCAGTTACGAAAAAGAAGGAACTGAGTGGAAATTATCCTATCTCCCGGTGAGCGCGTACGATTTCTGAAAAAAGGAAAATAATGAAAAGGCAGGAATAGAGTTTTGCTCTGTCCCTGCCTTTTATTGTGCATAATCACTAATATTAAACGTTTAATTTCTATTTGCATATATGACAAATACATGATAATATTCTAAATATATACAAGTATGAGAAGGAGTGATGAAAAAAGAAGAAAAAACAGAGGGGCAGAGTGTAAAAACAGAGATGGCGGCCTTAAAGGAAATAAAACGTTTAATTAACGGCAGGCAGCTCTTCAAAACTGTACGACTCTGCCGGCTGTCAGAGATTTCTTCTTCCGCAGGAAAGAAATCAGCGGCAGCCAGTAACTAAAGGGCGGGCAGCCGGGTACGGATGGAATGTGAAGTACACCGGTGCCAGAGGCAGAAAGGAAAAAAGTTATGAAAAAAGGACGTTTGGTGAGGAGAAGAGGAGTTTCTCTGCTGCTGTCCGCGGCTATGGTAGCGACTACTCTGTCGGTTATACCGCCGGCAGAAGCCGAGGCAGCGCCTTCATCCGATGAGATCTCCAATGCAAGTCTGACGGCTGAAATCGGAGACCTGGGCCAGATTTCTTCCCTGACAATTAACAACAACAGGACGAACAGCTACGGGCAGGATGTGAATTTTGTACTGCCCAATGATTCGGCAGGGCAGAACAATGAGGCTCATCAGTGGATGGGAGAGATGATCTTTTCCTACAGAACAAGTGAAGACGGAACTTTCCCGGAAGACCGGAGCGGTTTTGTGGAAGTAGATACAAACCGTACTCTGGCTGCGGGCGGTTCTACCACGTATGATAACGCGTCTGAGAATCTGGAGTCCAATCCTTACATTGAAAAGAATGTAGAGGATGACAAGGTGGAAGTTACCTTTAAGGGACAGGATCTGGATTCCACCGACGAGCGTACGATGAAGGGATTCGATGTGCAGTCTGTTTTTGATATGGGAACAGAGGACGGATCCATGCTCTGGTCAATTACACTGGAGAACACAAGTGATGAGTACATTGAATTCGGAGACGTAGGACTTCCTATGCCGTGGAATAATAAGTACGCAAGTGTTGATGATACCTACAATAACCGTGTGACGGTCCATACTTTCGCAGGAGCCGACAGCGGATATGCATACGCGATCCGTACCAGCGGAGAAGGCAATTATATGATGTTCACTCCGGTACCGGAGACCGGCGCCAGAATCGAGTATATCGATCAGTGGATCGGCAGCACAGGCGGCGGTATGAACGGGGTGCAGGGAACCCGCAACGGAGACCTGTACGCGAACTGGACAAGCGATACCGGCGGCTGGTTCCCGGGACTGCAGGTATATTATATTCATTCCAAAGATATCCAGAAGACGGGCCGAGGCTATTTTACAGACGCGACAAGCCTTGTGCTGGAGCCGGGCGAGAGCAAGACTTACTCATTTAAGTTCTCTGCAGTGCGGGCAGGCGACAATACGCCTCAGGAAAGCGCGGACGATCCGAACAACGCATCGGATTCTGTAGAAGAACGCGAGAACAATCAGCGGTCTGTTCTGTACGATTCAGGAATGATCGACGCAGTTGCGGTACCTGGATTCCAGACGGCAATCAATATGCCGACTGAGCTGGATCTGCACTATGATCCTGACAAAATTGAGATCACTGATGTCGATATCCAGTGCGTGCATGAGAATGATCCGTGGGACGAGAAGCATATTCCGGAACAGGTAGACGGAATGGTGAATAATTCCAGGGACGTGGAGCATACGGACACAGATTCTGCTGCTTTCAAAGAGGAAAAAGTGGTTGACGGCGAGCATCATTTTATTTATGATCTGAACTTCGGCTGCATTGGAAATAACAGCGTGCGTGTGGAGTATACGCTGAACGGCGAAGAAAAATTCACACAGTTTGAATTCAATGTACTGGAAGAGCTGGATCAGACGATTGAAGCTCATTCCGACTTCATGGTAAATGAAACACAGGACAATGATCCGGACAGCCCTACATACGGTATTTACAGCGACTGGTATCTTTCATCCGGAAAGGATGCTACACAGCGGACACACTGGGGCGACGACTGGAGCCATGATAATATCAACTTCATCACAATGAAGAATTATCTGGATCCGGAAGCGGAAGAAGTAGAGTCCATCGAAAAATATTTGATTGACTTCATGTGGGATACCTATATGAAGAATACACAGGATAATTATATGGTGGCAAACTATCTGAGCGCGTCAGGAGCTTACAGTGATACAAGTTCTCCGTATACAAGGACCTATTCCGAGATGATGGAGGTTACCGGCTTCTTTAATATGTACCGGATTGAGAAGGCATATCCGGATCTGATTGACTATCGTCAGCCTGCGGAGTGGTATCTGGATAAAGCCTACAATATTTACTACAACCGCGTGGGCGAGTGGGAAATAGGATTTTATGGCGAACAGCAGGTGCCGCAGATTATCGAGGCACTTCGCGAGGAAGGCATGACTGAGGAGGCAGACAACCTTCAGGAAAAATTCGCTCTGAGAAAAGGAACGAATATGGCAAATGCGGCATATCCTTATGGTTCAGAGTTTGAGTATGACAATACCGGTGAGGAAGGCGCGTACGCGGCAGCGAAAGCACTCAGAGAATATTATCCGGATGATGAGAATGCAGGCAAGGCTCTCAGCAATATGGAGAGAGCAGAGTGGAAGACCCGTGCGATGCGCGGTATCCAGCCTACATGGTATTATTACGCTGATCCGGTATTCCGGGGCGGCGAGAGCTGGTGGAACTTCCAGTATACCGCATCTCTTGCAGGATCCATCATGGACGACTGGCTGCGCTATCAGGACAATGGCTGGGATACAGATTCCAGCGCATGGGCACAGCGTGTAAACTATGCGGCAAAGCTTTCCAACTTCAACGCAGTTAATATGGGACAGATCTCTGACGAATCCATAGGCGCTGTAAGCTGGAGATATACAGCTTCAAAAGGCGGTCAGGGCGCGCAGAATGTAAATGATGGCGGAACCCGCGTTATGAACAACGGCTGGAATGATTTCTCCGGTGAGAGTGAAGAAGGACTTTACGGTTCACTGCTGAGAATCAGCGCGGATGTAACAACAGATCCGGTATTCGGACTGACAGGATACGGCGCTGAAGTTTCCAAAGAAGGAAGCCGCTACACAGTGACTCCGCTGGACGGAATCGGTAAGAGAATCAACATCATTGACGACAAAATATATGTAGAACTGGAGCAGGATTCCTGCACCAAAGCAGTAATTGATGAAAGCGGCAGCTATATCGGCCTGACCGTAAATAATACGACAGGAACAGAGCATCTTTCCAGAATTACTTTAAGCGGGGCAGGCATTGCAGACGGTTACTACAGTGTAAAGGTTAACGGCGAGGCAGGCGAGCAGTGCTACGTATCCGGCAACGAGGGTATCGCATATGCGGTTGTTCCTGCAGGCGGGTCCGCTGAGATTACCATTGAGAAGATGGACGGCGGAGAGAACCAGGCGCCGAAGATCTATTCTGTTGAGACAGAAGAAGAGCCTCAGGCTCTTGTACCGTTCCGTGTAGAGGCTTCCGCGTATGACGACGGAGCGCCGGACGGAACTCTGACTTACAAATGGGAAGTTACAGACGCGCCGGAAGGAGCAGAGCTTACATTTGACGCGGACGACAATCCGTATGCGGAAGTATCTGCAGCGCTTCACGGACAGTATACTGTGAAACTGACAGTAAGCGACGGCGACCTGAGCGTTGAGAAAGTGATAACTATTGATGTGGGCGAGGGTCCGGAGAAGAGCGCGCCGGTGATTACAGATGCGTCCGGTGTACAGAATCCGACAAATACCACAGTAGCTGAACTGAGCGGCTCTGCTGAGGGAGATTCCATCTATGAAAACGACCTGGAATATGAGTGGAGCATTGTTGATCAGCCGGAAGGCGGAAATGCGGTTCTGGCCAATGCGGATCAGCAGGATGCCATGATGAAGGCATACGCGCCGGGAACCTATACTGTACGGCTTACTGTAACTGACAGAAAGTCAACGATATATGATGAAGATATGTCTTCACATGAAGATGTTGTAATTGAGATGACCGGAAATGTTGACGGTATCGAGCGCGCAGGCACGGTAATTACCCAGGTCGGCACAGCGCCGGAGCTTCCGGAATCCCTTGAAGTGATTCATGCGGACGGAACTGTTCAGAACAGCGCTGTTACATGGGATAATATTCCGGAGGACAGCTATGCGGAAAAAGGCAGCTTCGCGGCAGGCGGAACAGTAGACGGAACCGATATGCGTGTGGAAATGACGGTTATGGTTGTAGAGGGAGAAGCGTCAAATATTGCGCTTATCGCACAGCCCAGCGCGATCATCAACACACCTCAGGATCTTGGCGGCGTGGCAGGCCTGAACGATGGCTATGATCCCACAAGCTCCAGAGATACATCTCACGGCGTATGGCACAACTGGCTCGGCGAGCAGGGAGCAGACGCCTGGGTACAGTATGACTGGGATTCTGAAGTTACAATCTATCAGTCCAACGCATATTACTATACGGACGGCAACTTTGTTCCGGATGAAGTATGGTATGAATACAAGGATGCCAACGGAGAGTGGCGCCCGCTTCCGAATGTACAGGGGTGCGGCAATGAGCTGAACCAGTACAATGTAACTACATTTGACCCTGTCACAACGACAGCAATCCGTATGAACATGTCGCCCAGAACACTGGGATGCGGTGTGATTGAATGGCAGGTTATGGGTTATGCTGAAAATGTGATTGACAAGACACAGTTAAGACGTGTGATTGACAGTGCGAACGCTCTGGATCTGTCGCTGTTTGACGCTACGGATGAGCAGATCGCGGAACTGCAGGCAGCAATTGATGAAGCACAGAGGATCAGCGACAGCAGTGATACGACACAGGAAGAAGTAGACGCGGCAGCGGCAAAACTTGCGAATCTGATTCTGACACTTCCGACGGCAGACGGAAATATGGCTTACAGTGCAAGTGTATCCACCAGCTTCGTATCTTCGTGGGAAAGTTTGTCGGCAGTAAATGACGGGCGGATCCCGGAAAATTCATACAATCCGTCAATGTCCAGATACGGTACATGGGGAAATTCAAGCGCTTATGAGACAGTTACCTATACATGGAATTCTGAGGTGACACTGAACGGAGCGGATATCTATTTCTGGTATGACGGTGAGCAGGATAATTATACAAGCGGCGGAATCCAGGTTCCGAGCGAGTATTATTATGAATACCTTGACAGTGAGGGAAACTGGCAGCCGGTAGAAAACGCGTCAGCATATGATACCGCGATGGATGGATACAATAATACTGCATTTGATGAAGTAACAACAACATCCATCCGTATTACAATGATGAAGCAGGCAAACGACGGCAACGGCGTGGGCATCATGGAATGGAAGGTATACGGCGAAGCAGTGCCGATACCGGAGGAAAAGACAAATATCGCTCCTCTGGCAGCAGTGTCCGGCATCTGTAATTATGACGGCCAGGACGGCAGACCTTACGACCAGGGCGGCCTTCCGAAGATGAACGATGAGATCGAGCCGGCATCATCCAGTGATCTGTCTAACGGCGCATGGTTCAACTGGAATGACCGTTACGACGCTGAAGGCAATATTCAGAACGCATGGGTTGCCTATACATGGGACGAACCGATGATTCTGGAGAGCACGGATGTATATTACTTTACGGACAACGGCGGACATCAGATGCCGGAATCTGTGATATTCGAGTACCTGAATGAGGATGGAGAGTGGACTGAGCTTACAGATGTTACACCGGGCTGCGAGGCAGACCAGTATAACACAACAGAGCTTGGCGGTATCCGCACGACAGCGCTCCGCATGACAATGGAACCGCAGTTCTTAAATGACAACGATCCGGCATGCGGCGTAGGTGTTCTTGAATGGAAGGTATACGGCACAGCCGCCGGCAGTGAAGAGGAACCTGTTGTGAAAGACGCTCTGAACGCTGCGATTGAAGAAGCGGAAAAGAGAGTGGAAGCTGATTATACAGCAGATTCCTGGGCGGCATTCGCGAGAGCTCTTGAAAACGCGAAAACCGTAGCCGCAGATGAAAATGCGGATCAGACAGCAGTTGACGAGGCAGCTGCTCTGCTGAATGAAGCAATGGGAGCCCTTGTGGCAGCAGAACCGGAACCGCCGGTGGAGGCTGACAAGACAGCTCTTGAAGCACTGATCGCAGAAGCAGAAAACTATAACAGAGCGGACTATACAGAGGAAACCTGGGCGGTATTCGCCGAAGCACTTACAAATGCATACGGTGTGGATCAGGATGCCGCGGCATCACAGGAAACAGTTGACGAGGCGCTGGCTGCTCTTCAGGCGGCGATTGACGGCCTTGAAAAACTCCGCGAGGATGTAAATCTTGACGCGATCCGCAGTCTGATTGCCGAGGCGCAGAAGCTTGACAAGGATGATTATACCGCGGAAAGCTGGGAGGCAATGCAGAACGCTCTGACAGATGCGGTAACAGCAGCAAACGATCCGGAAGCAACACAGGAGCAGATTGATGCAGCTGCAGCTGCACTGGAGGATGCTATCGGGGCACTTGAGAAAGAAGAACCGGGAGAAGAACCGGGACAGGATCCGGGTGAGGAACCGGGACAGGATCCGGGTGAGGAACCGGGAGAAGATCCGGGACAGGATCCGGACGGCAAACCGGATGGAAATACCGGAAGCGGATCTGACAAAGATCCGAATGGAAACGCCGGATCAGGCGCGGACGGAGATCAGAATACCGGAACTGCTGTACAGACCGGAGACAACAGCCCGATTATGGCTTACGGCATGCTTGCCGTAATTACGGCAGCAGGTATTGTGTGCATCGCCGGAATAAGAAGACGCCGCAGATAAAACGGCTGAATGTACGGACAGAATCCGAAAGAAGAGAACCGTGCCTGCAGTGCAGACTGCCGGCACGGTTCTCGCTGTTCTTCGGTATCGCGGCAATACACAAAGCGTCTGCGCCTCCCGGGAGCGAAGAGGAGGAAAGCGGATGCGGATCTGCCGTTCCGTCCTCCGGAATAAGGAGAGAAATATGAATAAATACTGCTGAATTTATTCAGAAAAATTCACTGATATTTTGGGATATGGAAAATACTGGAAGATTGAAATCTGTATCACAAATGTGTTATTCTATATAAAGAACGCAGGAGGATGGAGGCTTGAAGAAGGTTAAACACTTTATCGAAGGGGAACAGTGATGGTAACTATTAAAGAAATCGCGCAGAAATGCGGTGTTTCTATCGCAACAGTGTCCAATATATTAAACGATAAGCCAAATGCGAGTGAGGCTACAAGACAAAGAGTTCTGCAGGTTGTGAAAGAGCTGAATTATACGCCGAACAGCATTGCCAAGAATCTGAAGCTGAAAAAGAGTCAGGCGATTGGCGTGGTCGCGGAAGATCTTACGGTTTTCTGTACTCCGGGTATTATCGACGGAATTACACAGTGCTGTGAAGAGAGGGGCTATCATGTGCTCCTGACAAATCTCCGTCTGTATAAAAAATATCAGGATGCCTACTACGCAAATGATTCTTTTGTGAAAATCGTGGATAAGGAAATCCGGGAGCTGCTCTCCAAACAGGTGGACGGGATTATCTACGTGACAGCCCACGAACGGGTTCTGAAAAAATGTCTTCCGGAGCATCTTCCGGTTCCTGCCAGCATGGCGTACGGCTACAGCAAATCAGCCGAATATCCGTCGGTTGCCGTCGACGATAAAAACGGAGCGTATACCCTGATCCGCTATCTGACAGAGCGGGGGCACCGGTCCATTGGAGTGATTACGGGAAAGGGAGAAAGTATTCATACCCATGACAGACTTCTCGGGTATCAGAAAGCCCTGTATGACCAGAAGATATTCTTTGATCCGGATATCGTAGTGGAGGGAGACTGGAAGCGGGAGAGCGGATATCAGAAGACAGATTATCTGCTGTCAAAAGGTGTGACTGCGATCTTCTGCATGAACGATATTATGGCCGGCGGAGTCTATGACCGCCTGGAAGAGAGAGGAATTCTTCCGGGAAAAGATATCTCTGTGGTAGGTTTTGATAACCGGGATCTGTCCAACTATTATAAACCGCCGCTTACGACGATCGCGCTTCCTCTGAGCAGCATCGGATACACAGCCTGCAGGGTTGTCATTGATATGATAGAGCAAAGGGAGCGGGGCGAAGAAGAAACGGCGCCGGAAAAACCCGGAGAGGTGCATGAAGCATGCAGACTTCTGATAAGGAATTCGGTAGTTGATCTGAATCCGCCGGAGAAAAAAAGCGGTACAGAGGGAAATCCAGGTTAATATATGCTTTTTTATGTAAAACAGTTAACTCGGAAGAAATAAGTGCACAAAATTCCTGAAAGGAAATTGTGCACTTATTATAATGTTAAACGATATATTATATGTTTTATTGACAAAACAGGCAGTCTATGATATAAAAAATAACAGTAAGAGAAGATGATTACGCAGATATATAGAGTCTATCAGGCGGCGTAATTATTTTTTTGCAGAATATGTTAAACGTTTAATTAGACGTTGGAAACGGAAGGAGAGTTATGAAAAAGGCAGCGAATTCAAGTATTTCTCTTAGAAATATCCATATTTCGGACGCGTTCTGGAGAAAGTACATCAGACTGGTGAAAGATGTAATCATTCCATACCAGTGGGACATTCTCAATGACAATCTGGAAGGAGTAGAGACGAGTCACTGCGTTGAAAATTTCAGGATTGCCGCGGGAGAAAAACAGGGCGAGTATTACGGGGCTGTTTTTCAGGATACGGACGTGGCAAAGTGGCTGGAGGCAGTCGGCTTTGTACTGAATTTTGAGAGAGATGAAAAACTGGAAAAACTGGCAGACGAGGCCATAGATCTGATCGGGCGGGCCCAGCAGCCGGACGGATATCTGAATACATATTTCACAATCAAGGAACCGGGACTGCGCTGGACTAATCTTACGGAAGGCCATGAGCTGTATACTGCCGGCCATATGATCGAAGCGGCAGTGGCGTACTATGAATCCACAGGCAAGGAAAAGTTTCTTGATATTGTATCGAAGTTCGCGGATCTTATCTGCAGGACATTCGGCCCTGAAGAAGGGCAGATACACGGCTATCCCGGACACCAGGAAATTGAGCTGGCACTGGTTAAGCTGTATCGTGTTACGGGGAAAGAGCGGTATCTGGAGATGGCCGGATACTTTATTGATGCCCGGGGACAGGGAGAGAATTATTTTCTTAAAGAGATAAAATCGGAGAAGTATAAACTGCTTATGCCGGAATTTGTGAATTATGATCCGGTTTATTCCCAGTCTGATCTTCCGGTCCGGGAGCAGCAGAAGGCGGAAGGCCATGCCGTGCGGGCGGTATATATGTACAGCGCGATGGCGGATCTGGCCTGTGAGTATGAAGATAAAACATTGTTTGATGCCTGCAGCAGACTGTGGAAAAATATCGTAAATAAACAGATGTATATTACAGGCAGTATCGGCTCATCCGGGATACTGGAGCGTTTTACGACAGATTATGATCTGCCCAATGACTATAACTATTCGGAGAGCTGCGCGTCAATCGGACTTGCCATGTTCGGCAAGAGGATGGCGGATATTACGAAAGACGCGTCCTATATGGACACAGTGGAGAGAGCGCTGTACAATACACTGCTCTCCGGCATTGCCATGGACGGGAAAAGCTTTTTCTATGTGAACCCGCTGGAGGTATGGCCGCCCAGCTGCATGCCGAAGACGTCGAAAGAACATGTAAAGCCGGTGCGTCAGACATGGTACGGAGTGGCATGCTGCCCGCCGAATATTACAAGAACACTGGCATCACTCGGACAGTATATTTATTTTCAGGAGAAGGACAGGATTTATACAAATCTCTACATATCCAACCAGGCAGATGTGGAAATGAACGGTGTGAACTTCCATCTGGAACTGAGCGGTGATTTTCCGTGGAAAAACCAGATGAAGTTTCAGATCCGCGCGGAGAGGGAGGCGCAGGCATCGTTCTATTTCCGGATTCCCGCGTATGCGCGTGAATTCACGATCCGGAAAGACGGACAGAATGTTGAATTTACGGTCGAGAACGGATACGCGAAAATAGAGGGCAGCTTCCGTGACGCTGTACTGGAGATCTCTTTTGAGGCTCCGGCGGAGTTTGTTCACGCAAATCCTCAGGTGCGGGCAGATTCCGGAAAGACAGCGCTGGTAAAAGGTCCTCTTGTGTACTGCCTGGAGGAAGCGGACAACGGATCCAATCTGGCGTCTGTATTTGTACAGTCGGATCAGGAGATACAGGAGGTGTATGAGAGCGGACTTCTCGGAGGGTGTTCGGTTCTCAAAGTCCCGGGAAAGAAGATTTCCGGGGAAAGCTGGGACGGACAGACTCTGTACAGGAGGGGAGGCCCGCCTGTCCTTGAGGAGACAGAGCTTACTTTTGTTCCTTACGGATACTGGGGAAACCGGGACAAGGGAGAAATGCTCGTCTGGGTAAAAGAATTATTAAAATAGGAGGGAAAAGGAAATGAAGAAATTTTTGTATTCCAAAAAGGCGGCGCCGTATGTGTTTATTCTTCCCTTTGTGGTGACCTTTGCAGTGTTCTGGATTGTTCCTCTGATCAAATCCGGGATTATGAGCACGCAGAAGATTCTGCCGGGGCAGGAAACATTTATCGGGCTGGATAATTTTACCCGTCTTCTGGGAGACAGAGTGTTCATGACAGCTGTGGCAAACAGCTTTAAATATATGATATTTACGCTGATTCTGCTTATTCCGATTCCGATGCTGATGGCCTGCATGGTGAACTCAAAACTGGTGAAAGGGAAGATAAAAGGATTTTTTAAATCCTCCTTATTTATCCCGGCTCTGACTTCCGTTGTAGTTGCAGGTACAATCTTCCGGCTGATTTTCGGCGAAATGGATACAGCTCTCATGAATCAGTTTATCGGCCTGTTCGGCGCGGAACCGATCAAATGGCTGAAAGGGGCGACGACAGGATTTATCGCTCTTCTGACTCTGGCGTGCTGGCGCTGGTGGGGCGTAAATATGATGTATTTTCTGTCCGGCCTGCAGAGTATTCCGGAAGATTACTATGAGGCGGCATCCATAGACGGCGCTTCGACATGGCAGAAGTTTATAAAAATTACGATTCCTCAGCTCAAGCCTACCCTGGTCTATGTGCTTACGATCAGTATCTACGGCGGCCTGGCGATGTTCAATGAAAGCTACATGCTGTATTCGGGCAACAATTCCCCGAACAACATCGGTCTGACCATCGTAGGATATCTGTACCGGCAGGGAATTGAGAAAAACGATATGGGTTACGCCAGCGCCGTAGGCGTTGTGCTGCTTGTAATTGTTCTGGCAATTAACATTGTGCAGCTGACCGCGACGGGAACCTTTAAAAAGGAGGATGACAGATAATGAAAAAGAACAAAAGCAGTAAACTGTTTGTAAAAATCTGTATGATCGTTTTATTTCTCCTGATTGCGGTTATGATTCTTCTTCCGTTCTGGGCGATCTTTGTAGGAACCTTCCAGGAAGGCAGTATGCTGATCCGGTACGGCCTGAACCTGAAGCTGGATTTGTCAGCGGCGAATTTCGACAACTGGGTTATGCTCTTTACAGATTCGGGGGATTATTTTACATGGTTCTTTAACAGTGTAATTCTGACAGTGGCCCAGGTCGTGCTTACCCTGCTGATCAGCGCTTTCGTTGCCTATGGATTCGCGGCGTATGAGTTCCGGTTTAAGAATTTCTTCTTTATCTGCGTGCTTCTGATCATGTCCGTGCCATTTGAGATGATCATGCTTCCTCTGTATGTGCAGATCAACGACATGGGACTTTCGGACAGCTACGCGGCTGTGCTGCTGCCGTTTATCGCCAATGCCATGACGATTTTCTTCTTCCGCCAGTACCTTTCGGGAATGCCGAAAGAGATCATTGAGGCGGGAAGAATTGACGGGGCGACGGAGTACGGAATTTTCTTCAAACTGATCATGCCGATTATGAAACCGTCCTTTGCGGCTATGGCCATACTGAACGGTATGAACAGCTGGAACAACTTCCTCTGGCCGCTGCTTGTACTGCGTTCCAGCGACAAATACACACTTCCGATCGGACTGAATACTCTGATCACACCGTATGGGAACAACTATGATCTTCTGATCGTCGGTTCATTCTTCTCTGTGCTGCCGATCCTGATCCTGTTCCTGTTCTTCCAGAAATATTTTATCGAAGGAATGACGGCGGGAGCCGTAAAAGGTTAATGCAGTTTATCCGGCTGCGTCGTCAGGACAACAGGAGGTATATACATGAAAAAAGCAAAAATGATTGTAGATAAGGCGTTTAAGGTAGCGCCTGTGGACAAAAGGATCTACGGTTCCTTTATCGAACACCTGGGAAGGGCTGTGTACGGAGGCATCTATCAGCCCGGACACCCTTCCGCGGACGAGAATGGATTCCGTAAAGATGTAATCGAACTGGTCAGGGAACTGAACGTGCCCATTATACGTTATCCCGGAGGAAACTTTGTATCCAACTTTTTCTGGGAGGACAGTGTGGGCCCGTTAAGTGAGAGAAAGCCGAGACTGGAACTTGCCTGGAGAAGCCTGGAGCCCAATACGTTCGGCCTGGGAGAATTTGCGAAGTGGACAAAGGAAGTCGGCGCGGACACAATGATGGCAGTTAATCTGGGAACAAGAGGAACTGCAGACGCCTGCAACCTCCTGGAATACTGTAATCATCCTTCGGGAACAAAGTACAGTGATCTGAGAATCAGCCACGGCGTGAAGGACCCGTATAATATCAAACTCTGGTGTCTGGGCAATGAGATGGACGGAGAGTGGCAGCTTGGCAGAAAGACAATGGACGAGTACGGACGTCTTGCGGAGGAAACAGCAAAGGCAATGAAATTGATTGATCCGTCAATTGAGCTTGTCTCCTGTGGAAGCTCATATATGGAAATGCCGACGTTCCCCCAGTGGGAAGCCACCACGCTGGAATACGACTATGACTATGTGGATTATATTTCTCTGCATCAGTATTACGGAAATCCGGAGAATAATACCGATGATTATCTGGCAAGAGCGGAGGATATGGATGCTTTTATCCGCACAGTTACGGCTGCGTGCGACTTTGTGAAGGCGAAGAAGCGAAGCAGAAAGACGATTAATTTAAGCTTTGACGAGTGGAATGTCTGGTTCCATTCCAAGAGCGAGGAAGAAGACATTACAACCAATCATCCGTGGCAGGCGGCGCCTCATCTTCTGGAAGATCACTATAACTTTGAGGACGCCCTTATGGTGGGTCTGATGATGATCACTCTGCTCAGACATGCGGACCGGGTAAAGATTGCGTGCCTGGCGCAGCTTGTCAATGTAATCGCGCCTGTGATGACGGAACCGGACGGCTGTGCGTGGAGACAGACGATTTACTATCCTTTCCTCCATGCTTCAAAATACGGACGCGGAACGGTGCTGGAGCTCCTGACAGACAGCCCGTCGCATCAGACGAAAGAGCACGGAGAAGTCAGCGATATCGCAGCGGTATCTGTGTTTAACGAAGAAAAAGAAGAACTGACGATATTCGCGGTAAACCGCAACCTGGAAGAGGACGTGGAGCTGACTGTGGATGTGAGAAGCTTTGAGGGATATGAGGCCCTGGAACAGATTGTCCTTGCGTGCGATGACCTGAAGGCAGAAAACAGCGCCGCCGGGGAAAAGGTATTCCCGGTTCAGAAGCCCTGTAAAAAGACAGAGGGCGGGTATCTGACGGCGGTTCTTGGCAGAGCGTCATGGAATGTAATCAGACTGAAAAGAAGTTAAACGTATTATATTAGCAAAATTATGTATAATATGTACAAAAAATAATGAATAGAATAGTGCACAACAGATAAAAATGATGAATAAAAGTAAAAAATTATTTACAAAACGTCTGCTGTGTGCTATATCTATAGATAACAAGTAAAACGTTTAATAAAGGGAGGAAAAAAGATGAACAAGAAAAAAGCAATAGCCCTTATGCTTGGAGCCGCAATGCTGGTCGGAAGTCTGACAGGCTGCGGCGGAAAAGAATCCGAAGAGCCGAAGAAAACCGCTGACGGCGAAACCGTCCTGGAGTTCTGGACATTTACAGAAATCCACGGCGATTTCTACGAGACCATGGCTGAGAAATGGAATGAGGCAAATCCGGACAAGAAAGTAAGCATTAATGTAAATGTTATGCCTTACGACGATATGCACAACAAACTGCAGATCGCGCTGAACTCCGGAGAAGGAACACCGGATTTCGTTGATATCGAGCAGGGCAAATTCGCGAACTTTACCCAGGGCACACCGGCACTGATGGATCTGACAGAAGCGGCCAGCCAGTATACAGCTGACGGCAATATCGTTCAGTCCCGTCTGGATCTTTACAGCAAAGACGGAAAACTGTACGGACTTCCGACACATGTAGGCGCGACAGTTGCTTTCTATAACACAGAACTTCTTGAGGCGGCAGGCATTGATTATACAACAATCGAGACATGGGATGACTTCAAAGAAGCAGGAAGCAAATACTATGAAGAAACCGGAAAATATCTGGGAACAGCAGACACAAGCGCTCTCTGGACAGAGAACCTGCTGATGGCTGAACTGGGCGGCGAGTATACAGACGGCGACACAGTTACAGTAAACAGCCCGGAGATGGTAGAGACTATGACAATTCTGAAAGATCTCTATGACGCACATGCAATCGGAACTGTACCGGGAGGAAATCCGGACAAGGAAGAAGCATACGGTGCATTTAACAGCGGCGACTTCGCATGCGCGATCATGCCGATGTGGCAGATGTCAAGATACACAAGCTACATGCCGGATCTGTCCGGTAAGATTGCTATCGCGGTAGCTCCGCAGCTTGAGAGCGGACAGAAAGTATCTGTCGGCGGCGGCGGAACAGGTACAGCAGTTGTAGCAGACAAGCCGAACTCTGAACTGGCGGCTGAATTCCTTGCATATGCAAAACTGTCTGAAGAAGGCAACATTGAGATCTGGAACATGCTTGGATTCGATCCCTGCAATACAGCGGTATGGGATAACGAAGAAGTAACAAACAACCCGGACAACCAGTACGTACAGTACTTCCAGAACAATCCGTTTGATGTCCTCAAAGAGATCAGAGACAGCATCGTCGGACTGGAGTCCCACGCATCTGCTTCTTATCCGTCAATCAACAACATGTTTACAACTGTAACACTGAACTCCATCTTTGAAGACGGAACAGATGTACAGACAGCTCTGGATCAGGCACAGACAGATCTGCAGAACGAGCTGGGACAGTAAGACGAAAGAAGTTATTTATTTACATAAGCCGGCCGGAGAGGGGAAAGACTGATCTTATATCTCTTTTCTGTCCGTTGGGGGAAACAGAAAGAAAATTATGATATATAATCCGCAGGACCTTACCTGTACAGCAGCGGCTGAAGCTGAGCTTCAGATATCTGCCCGCAGGAGGTGCTGCGGATTTTCTGTCTCAGAAAGAATGAAATGTGCTAGAATAAAAAATACACAGGACGTGAAATTTTCCGCGCGGGGAACCGCAGCGCAGACAGGAAGGTGACAGAGACATGTACATAGCAGATTTACATATTCATTCCAGATATTCCAGAGCCACCAGCAAAGACTGTACTCCGGAGCATCTGGATCTGTGGGCACGCCGCAAAGGGATCCATATTGTGGGGACCGGAGATTTTACACATCCGGCCTGGCGTCAGGAGCTGGAGGAAAAACTGACGCCTGCGGAGGACGGGCTGTATGTACTGAAAGAGGAGTACCGTATCCGGGACGGCGGCGTACCGGGAGAGATTATCCCGCGGTTTGTCATTACGGGAGAGATCAGTTCCATTTATAAGAAAAACGGCCGGGTGCGGAAAGTCCACAGCCTGATCCTGCTCCCCGGACTGGAAGACGCGCAGAGGATATCCGCGAAGCTGGAACAGATCGGAAACATCCACTCCGACGGACGCCCGATTCTGGGGCTGGACTGTCATGATCTGCTTGAAATTGTGCTGGAACTGTGTCCGTCTGCGGTATATGTCCCCGCCCATATCTGGACGCCTCATTTTTCTTTGTTCGGCGCATTCTCCGGGTTTGATACGGTGGAGGAGTGCTTTGAAGATCTGACTCCTTATATCCATGCGATGGAGACTGGGCTGTCCTCGGATCCGCCTATGAACTGGAGGGTTTCCGCGCTTGATAAGTATCAGCTGATCTCCAATTCGGACGCTCACTCCCCGGCAAAACTGGGGAGGGAGGCGAATCTCCTGGACTGCGTCATGTCCTACGAAGGGCTGAGCCGGGCGGTTCAGACCGGAGAAGGGCTTTCCGGGACCATAGAGTTTTTCCCGGAGGAAGGCAAGTATCATATGGACGGACACCGGAAATGCAGCCTGTGTCTGACTCCTTCTGAAACTGTGAAATACGGAGGAAAATGCCCTGTGTGCGGAAGAAAACTGACCATAGGGGTCTCTCACCGTGTGGAAGAGCTGGCCGACCGGGAGGAGGGCTATATCAGGAAAGACGCGAAAGGATTTGAGAGCCTTGTGCCCCTTCCAGAGGTGATCAGCGCTTCCGCAGGCAGCTCGGCGGCATCCGGAAAGGTGCGGAAAGAGTATGAGAAAATGCTCTTCCGGCTGGGGGCGGAATTTGAGATTCTGAGAAATCTTCCTCTGGAGGACATCCGCCGGGTATCCGGCGGAAGAATTGCGGAAGGCATCCGACGGCTCCGCGGCGGCGAGGTGGAGCGCATTCCGGGATTTGACGGAGAGTATGGCATTATCCGGCTGTTCTGCGCGGATGAGCTGAATAATGTGGAAGGACAGATGGATTTCTTCGGCCTGCTGGGCAGCGCAGGTGATGAAAAAGTAAAACCGGAAAGAGAAGAGAATGCCGGAGCATCCGCAGCTGCGGCGGAAGAACAGCCGCAGATGCAGGAGCAAAGGACTCCGGCGGCAAGGGAAGCGCTGAATCCCGAGCAGAAACATGCCGTTGTCTCTGTATCTTCTGCAGTCGCGGTAAAAGCCGGGCCGGGAACGGGCAAAACAAAGACCCTGACATCCCGGATCCGGTATCTTCTGGAAAACCGGCGGGTAAGACCTTCCGAGATCACTGCGGTAACATTTACGAATCAGGCAGCGGAAGAGATGCGTCAGCGCCTGGGGAAAGCGGCGGGGAAGAAACAGGGCGCCCGTTCGGTCCTGATCGGAACATTCCATGCCATCTGTCTGGAATTTCTGAAAGACGAGGGAGAGAAATTCTGCCTGGCGGGAGAGGGGGAGCGGAAGCGGCTTGCCGCTCTTGCCGCAGCGGAAACAGGAATAACGCTCAGCATCGGAGAGTTCCTTGAGCAGGTGTCCCGCCGGAAGTCCGGCGTGCCGGATACCGGGGAACTGTCCGGCAGTGAGGAGTCTCTCTGGAAGAAAACATTTGAAAATTATGAGAACCGGAAAAAAGAACAGAAGCTGTATGACTTTGATGATCTGCTCCTCTGCGCCGCGGACAGGTTTGAACAGGGACCGGTTCCGGAGAAATGGAAGAAACGTTTTCGCTATCTTCTGGTGGACGAGTTCCAGGATATTAACCCGGTTCAGCAGCGGCTGATCCGTATCTGGAGCCGTCCGGGCAGGGAGCTTTTTGTTATCGGAGATCCGGATCAGGCGATTTATGGATTCCGGGGCGCGGATCCCTTTTGCTTTGAAAGGCTGGCAGAGGAAAACCGGGATCTGGAAACGATCCGCCTGAGGGAGAATTACCGCTCAACTCCTCAGATTATAAATGCAGCTTCCGCGCTCTGGAATACAAGGCAGGAAAAGAACCCATCTGCCTGCGCGCAGGAAGACTGCGCGGCGGGAGCGCCGGAGCAGAGAAGCGCGCTGCGGCCCAACCGTCCGGACGGCGTGCCGGTCCGCCTGGTGAAGGCGGGAAGTCCCATGGGAGAAGCGGTATTTATTGCGAAAGAGATTAACCGTATGGCCGGAGGAATCGGGATGCTGGAGGCCCATCAGGCAGCCTGGAAGGACGGGGACCGGATCCTGCGCGGATTCGGGGATATTGCGGTGCTCTGCCGGACAAACCGCCAGGCAGATCTGGTCGAAACATGTCTCCGGAAAGAAAGCATTCCTTATATCCGCGCGGGAAGAGAAGAGTTCCTGCAGGACGATACTGTACAGGGCAGTCTGGCGTTTTTCCGGTATCTGGAGAACCCGGAGGATACGGGCGCGGCGCAGGAGTGCGCTGCAGCGGTCTGGAAACTGGAGTGGAATGCTGTGACGGAAGAAATTATATCCGCTGCGGCAGAAACATTCCGCCCTTTATATAAGAAGAAAAAGCCGGTGAAGTTTGTGGAAGAATGGGTAAAGGAAATGCAGCTTGAAAGCAGTGAGGCCATGCGGAAACTTCTTCAGATGACGGTATTTTACGGAAGCATGCAGGAATTTATGGATATACTGGCGCTTGGCGCGGAAGGGGACCTGAAGCGCGCATCGAACCGGCGGCATACGGCAGAAGCAGTGACGGTTATGACGCTTCATGGATCCAAGGGGCTGGAATTTCCGGCAGTCTTTATCTATGGAGTGAACAAGGGGAGCATCCCTCTGGAGGGCGGAGACGGGAGCGTGGATCCGGAAGAAGAACGCCGGCTGTTTTATGTGGGAATGACCAGAGCGGAAGAGGAACTGATCCTGACGACATCCGGTGAACCGTCAGATTTTATCCGCAGTCTGGATAACAATCTGGTTCAGCGGGAAGACGCGGAGCAGGAGAAGAAGAAAGCGGAATGCCGTCAGATGAGCCTGTTTGAGCTGTAGCGGGTCTGCGGCGATCCGGCATGACGGACACGCAGACAGCGTCCGGACTGCGGAAAGCCGGGACTGCGGGAAAATCTGCGGGAAAATCCGGGATTTGATTGACATTGCCGCCTCCATAGTATACGATAGCGAAAGCAGAGACAGCGTGAGGATGCGCTGCCCAAAAGGAGAGGAAGGAATGAAATTAGGAGAAAAGCAAGTGTTAACTGTTGTCAGGGTTGTTGATTTCGGCGTGTATCTGGGGGACGATACCCAGAGGGTTCTCCTGCCGAAAAAACAGGTGCCGGAGGGCATCGAGCCGGGAGATCCTGTAGAGGTTTTCCTCTACAAAGATTCCTCGGACCGGCTGATTGCAACTACAAATGAGCCGAAGCTTACGCTGGGGAAGCTGGCTGTGCTGGATGTTGTGGATGTAGGCCGGGTCGGCGCTTTTCTGGACTGGGGGCTGGAGAAAGATCTTCTGCTGCCGTTCCGGGAGCAGACTTCACGGGTAGCGAAGGGGGACAGATGCCTGGTCAGTCTCTATATAGATAAAAGCCAGCGCCTTTGTGCGACCATGCGGATTTATTCTCTGCTGCGTACAGACTCCCCGTATAAGAGAAATGATATGGTGAAAGGGACCGTCTATGAGCTCAGCAGGGACTACGGCGCATTTGTCGCTGTGGACAATCAGTTTTCAGCTTTGGTTCCCCGAAGCGAGATGGCGGGCAGACTGGAGATCGGTCAGGAAATCGAAGCGAGAGTAACCGCGGTCAAGCCGGACGGAAAACTGGATCTGAGTATCCGGGGAAGAATCCCGGAGCAGATGGACGCGGATGCGCGTATGATTCTGAAAAAGCTGGAAGCCGGCGGCGGTGTGCTGCCGTTTACCGATAAATCGGATCCGGAGGAGATCAGGCGTGAGTTCGGGATCAGCAAAGCAGCGTTTAAAAGAGGCGTGGGGCGGCTTTTAAAACAGGGAGAAATCCGGATTGCTGAAACAGAGGGGAAAATTATTAAAATCTGATATTTATTCAGGCAGGCCGTAAAAGAAATCAGAGCCGTCAGTCAGAAATGACTGGCGGCTTTTTGAAATGTACTACTCAATATGAATCTGTATTGTGAATTATGTGGAAAAATAACGAAAGAATTTTCGGAAATTGATTTTAAATATACAAAATGATAAAATATATTGGAAAATCTGAAAAGGGATTCGGGAAAATAAATAAAAAAATCCGAATTTCACAAGCAGAAAAAGAAAATGTACACAAAAGAATGGAGGGAAAAGAATGAAAATGGTAGCAGTGCGCAGAATGCTCGCTGCTGGTATGACAGCGGTGTTAATCGGACAGGGGGCTGTAATTCCGGCTGAAGCACAGAATGAGCCCGTGACGCTGCCGGATCCGGTATTTTCTCTTGGTTTTGAAAGCCTCAGTCAAAGCGCGGGAGAAGCGGTTACAGGAGGGATTACGGCAGAGACAGGAGAGTCAGTAGAAGTACATGATACGGTGACTGCTCAGGAAGGAAGAGGCGGAGGAAAAGCAGTGCTTCTGGACAATACGGCAGGAAACAAAGGCTATCTCTCTACGGCAAATACGGAAAAGCTGAATCCGGAGGACATTACTGTTTCCGTATGGCTGAAAAGAAAAAGTACAACGAATAATACAGAGGGACGTATCCTCTGGAATAAAGAGACTCATCAGACAGATGGAAACTGCTGGGTAACGGACGGATGGTTTATGGGATGGACAAACGGAGAGTCCATGGCGTTTGTGACGGACGGCTCCAATCTGGCAGTTCAGAAAGGAAATTCTGATGATATTCTTCCGATGGATGAATGGGTCAATGTTGTTTCTACATTTGACAGTGAAACCGGAGAAATGGTGATTTACCTGGACGGCGACAGATTCGCGTCTGCTACAGTCCCGGGAGCATCTATTACACAGAATCCGGACGCAGCTGAACTTATGATAGGAAATTCCGGATATGCCAATGGCGAAGGAATCGGCTGTGTAATCGACGATATCCGGATTTATGATCAGGCGCTGAATCAGGAACAGATCGGACAGCTTGCCGGCTTGTCGGATCAGCAGTTCGCGGACGCAGATGCAGAGAATATCAGTGTAGCGTCCCGCGTCAGTAAAGATTTCACACTCCCTGTGGAAGGAGACCGCGGCTCTGCGATTACATGGGAGTCAGACAATGATGCCATTCGGATCGGAGAAAACGGAGCGGCTGCCGTTACCCGCGGTACAGAGGATATATCTGTGAAATTAACCGCCACAGTTACTTATGGGCAGGCGTCCGCGGTAAGAACTTTTGATGTTACGGTTGTTAAGGAAAATGAACCTGTGGAAGGCCTTCAGAAACTGAGCTATGATGAGATCATAGACGTAGGCGGAACAATCGGAACCAGACTGAAAGACGCTGTGAACAATTACGCTATGGACTATCTGTACGGTCAGAGGATGGACGGTTATCTGAGAGAATATGAAAACCACAGTCATTCAGGATGGAGCTGGCTTGAAGGCGAACAGCCGGGCAAATGGCTTGAGTCCATGGCAAATGCCAGATGGATGGATGAGGACGGCGCTATAGAGGAGGCTGTTACTGTTGTGGTTGACCGTCTGGCGGCGACGCAGACAACAGAAAACAGGGGCGCCACAGGCTATAATCAGTTTGCGGGATATCTTGGAAATGCTACGGCGGAAATCCGGAATACCAGGCCGGTAAAGGGTATGGATCCCTATGAAATGTATTCCACTTTAAACGGACTGATCAATGTGTATCAGAATTACAGATCCGATAACCCGGCTCTTGCGGAAAAGGCTCTGGACTGCGCGGTCAAACTTGCGGATTATCTTGTGGCGACCATCGGGGATGAGGATACATTTGTTCCTTATCAGGACGGAACTCTTTCTACTATGCATAAAACAGAGTTCTGGCCGCTGGTAAATACAAACGGTGTCACAATAGCCGGCCATGACGTACACCAGGGATGGGAAGGCACTTTATTGATAGATCCCATGATGAATCTGTCAGAAGTGGTGAAAACTGTGTCCGGTCAGGAAGAAAAATCCCAGGTTTATTCCGAGTGGGTTGACTGGGCAATAAATAACATTGACAAATGGGCGTCCAGTTATGGCGGATACGGAGACACTCCCTACGAGGATCTGGATAAAGTCGCGTCCGGAGAGATGGGAATCGATGAAATCCAGCATTATGTACATGCCCATACATTCCAGATGAACTTCCTGGGATTCCTGAAAAAATATCAGGAAACAGGCGACAGCTCTTATCTGGACAAGGTAGTGGGAGCGTGGGAAGATATCTCATCCAGGCAGAAATACATTACCGGCACGGTGTCTGTCGGAGAACACTATGAGGCAGGACATAATCTTCCCAATACCGGAAATGTGGGCGAAACATGCGCGACCAATTCCTGGACGCTTCTGAATAATAATCTTTTTGAACTGACAGGAGACGCGGCATATCAGCAGACAGTGGAAGATATTATTTTCAATCACATGTTTGCTACGTCAACGATTGACGGAGACGGATACAGCTACCACAGGCCGCTGAACGGAACCACGGACCGTTTCTTCACCGGTCCGGACTGCTGCTCCTCCTCAGGAATGAGAATGCAGTCTTATGTACCGTATTATATTTATTCGAAATCAGACTCAGAGGTGTATGTAAATCAGTTCATTGAAAGCGAAGTAAATATTACTCTGGAAAACGGAAACACAATCCACCTGAAACAGACAACGGATTATCCGGAGGCGGATGAGATTGTTCTTGAAGTGACAGATGCTTCGGCGGCTACAGTTCTTAATATCCGTGTGCCTGACTGGGTGAAAGAACCGGCAGTCAGGATTAACGGTGAGGCTGTTGACGCAGTGACAGCCGGAAGCTATATTGCCGTAACTGTAAATGACGGAGACAGAGTTGAGATCACATATCCTTCCGAGCTTACATGGGTTGAGGGCGATAATTCCAATGACGGCCTGTGGGCTATGAAAAAAGGACCTATGGTTTATGCCATTGCGGCGGCATTTATGTCAGAGGAAGAGTCACAGGAAGCATATGGTTCGGATATTGCGATTGTAAGTGCAACAAGCGTACTGAAACCGGAGGCCGGACAGCCGGTTCAGACAGAAGAAAAAGTAGATTTCCAGGATGAGCGTATCCTGGGTGCGGGATATCGGGTAACGATGACGACATCCCGTGGGGAACAGGAAGTGACAGTTGTACCGTACGCGAATATCGGACAGTGGTACCGCATCGGTGAGGAGCGGCCGTCCGACTATAACAGCGCGGCGCGCTATCCTTATGCTATCTGGATTTCTGCTATTATGTCCGATTATCCGGAGGCTCCGGAAGAGCAGTCCACACCGGTGGTGCACTATGATTTTGATACAACAGAAGGAAGTGTTGTAAAAGATATATCCGGAAACGGCAATGACGCTGTCTTTAGGGGAGGTATGTCTGTACAGGACGACGGAGTACTTGGAAGTTCCGCATATTTTAACGGGACAGACGGTTATGTGGAGATGCCGGATGATGTGATTTACGGTCTCCATAATATGACGATTTCCACCTGGGTGAAACCGGATTCTCTTGGAAACTGGGCGAGAATCTTTGACTTTGGTTCAGAGCTGGATCCGCCGTATCCGAATCTGTTTCTCACTGTAAACAGCGGAAATAATAATATGAGACTTGCGTTTGAAACAGGCGACAGTTCTCAGATTAATGCCGGCGCCGTGCTCCAGACAGGGCAGTGGCAGCATCTTGCCGTAGTTATAAACGGCGTGACTGCGTCCTTATATCTGAATGGCGAAGAGATCGGCGAGGCTTCCGACTTCCAGTTTGTGCCTATGCTGATTTCGAATATGACCAGCAACCTGCTCGGGAAATCACATTATACTGCTGACAGTTATTTTCGGGGCGGCATGGATGATTTCCGCATTTACAACAGAGCACTGTCAGCCGCTGAAATTACCATGCTCTCCAATGGTGAAGAGCCGGTACGGGAGATTCAGACAGTGTCAGATCCTGAAGACGTGGAGACAACCGCAGGCGTGGCTCCTGCCCTTCCGGAAAAAGCCAATGTTACATATGTGGATGGTACGAACGGTACAGAACCCATTGTATGGGAAGATATTCCGGAAGAAAACTATGCGCAGGCAGGCACATTTACAGTGAAAGGAACAGTAGGAACCTTCGAGGTAGAGATTACTGTGACCGTAAAAGCGGAAGAAGAGCCGGAGGAGCCGGAGCTGACAGAGCTGCAGGTAACAGCACCGGAGAAAACAGTATATGAAATCGGAGAGGAACTGGACCTGACAGGTCTGAAGGTAACAGCCATATACTCGGACGGTACAACGCAGGATGTGACATCGGATGTGGAGATCAGCGGCTTTGACTCTGAAACAGCGGGAGAAAAGATCATTACCGTATCTTACGGTGAGCTGGATACTTCTTTCACAGTGACGGTGGAAGAGAAGGAGGATCCGACAGATCCGAGTGACCCGACAGATCCGAGTGACCCGACAGATCCGAGTGACCCGACAGATCCGAGCGACCCGGCAGATCCGAGTGACCCGGCGGATCCGAGTGACCCGGCGGATTCGAGTGATCCGGGCAGCCCAAGTGACCCGGTGGATCCGACCGGCCCCGCAGATCCGTCTTTACCGTCAGATGGAGGTCAGGGAGACGGAGCAGGTACGGTAAATCCGGAGGAACAGACTGCGGTACAGACCGGCGACAGCCTGTGCCTGACGCCTTATCTTGCAGCGCTGATTCTGGCAGGTACAGTATCCGGTATTATATTAATCCGGAAGAAACGCAGTGAAAATTAATTTCTGAATGTAAAACCCTGGAGACCGACAGGATTTCTTATGAAGTCAAATATCGGTTTCCAGGGTTCTGCTTTGCGGGGAAAGCACTGTTATTTGTTCATTTCTTCTATAAGACGCTGGATTTCTGCCTCGCTCTCTTCCAGCGCATCGGCTATTTCGGAGATGGTTTTTCCTTTCTGAAGTTTTTTCTGTATAAGTTCCTTTCGGTTTTCATCTCTTCCGATCCGTTCTCCTTCAGCAAGCCCATCTTTCCGGCCGTCTTCCCATGCGTCTTCTCTCTCCTGCCGGAGATGTTTTTCCTGATCGTATTCGTATATACTCACATTTTTCGCCTCCGTTCGATTCTTCACCAGAAAATTATTCAGGATTCCTTCCTGGATACATTCAGTGATCGCCTGTCCCACGGCATCGGCAACAGGAAATTCTTTGGCATATAGTAACACAGGAGGGGCGAAAAAACAATTCGGATTTGCCGAAGGGAACTTCCGGACAGCAGACACAAACCGGAAGGGAAGGAAGTTTTTATAAGACAGATTCAGAAGAGGGGGACAGGGAATTCTGATTCCGTTCCATGAGTTAAGAAAAATAACGGAACCTGGGAATCAGCTAAAGGCAGGATTTGCAGCGGGCTAACTCGCATGCGCTCGGACAGAGCCCGCTGTAAATCCTGACGCTGATTCTCAGGTTCCTATTTTTCTAAACTCATGCCAGAGTCATCAGAATTCCCTGTCCCCCTCTTCTGAAAGGAGCATCCAAAAACTCTCCGGACTTCCGCTTTTCTGTCCCTCAGTCCGGAAATCCCCTTCGTAATTCCTCATAAGACAAAAACAGCGGGGAGCTTTAACGGCGGAGACGGCAGGTGATCCAGCCAGTAGTGATACTTTAGATCCGGGCAGCTGCAGTCGGAACATCCAGCACTTCCGAATATCAGCACAGTGCAATATTTACCAGTAAAGTTCCCCTGATTTTTCCCTTTATGAGGAATTGCGAAAGGAACTTACGTATTGGGAAAAAGAAGAAATATTCAGGAACTTCTTACGGATAGAATACACAGGAGATACGTGATGCGGGATCCTTGTGACTCGGAGGAATCTGTCAGAAAAACAAAAGATCTGATGTCTGATGTTAAGGCCTGAGATGAATCTGCCCGAACGCAGTGAGTTTTCATCTCAGGCCTTGCTTTTAATCAGATTTCAGATCCTTTATTTTTCTCAGATTCC